>NZ_JAXCIA010000024.1:0-53463 GCF_035985025.1 Flavobacterium sp. PL11 | reverse complement strand
ACTTTTACACCGTCCTTATTGCATTTTATTCTAGGAACTTTAATGTTTAAATAACAACGATAATCAAATAAATCCAAATGCCTAATACGTTTTACATGCCCATCATGAACCTTACATAGCTCACCACAACTTGGACATTCAAATTTTGAACCTCTTTCGTAATCGATATAAACATCAATAACTTGAGTATGATGTTGAACGTCTATCTTTTTTAAAATCCATGGAGATTTAACTCCTAGCAAAACTCCTAATCCATCTAATTCCATACCCCAAAATTAGCTAAGTTTTTAATAATCCACTAATTTAAGCGAAGAACCAATTTTTTATTACTTTAAGTTTTAAGCGCTGAACACTAAAAACGGAGTACTGACTATTTTTTTTAAATCGTCTCTGCTAAATCAAGCGCTTTATTTAACGCTAATAACTTATTATACACCTCTTGCATTTCGCTTTCTTCATCTGAACTTGCTACAATTCCAGCACCTGCTTGACTATGCAGTTGATGATTTTTACTTAAAAAAGTTCTTATCATGATTGCATGATTAAAATTCCCTTCAAAATCCATAAATCCTATTGCCCCGCCGTAAAAATTGCGATTGGTTTTTTCATATTCTTCTATTAATTGCATCGCTCGATGTTTTGGTGCTCCGCTCAAAGTACCTGCGGGGAAAGTATCCGCAACAACTTGCATTGTAGTAGCTTTTTCATGCAAATGTCCCGTAACTTTAGATACTAGATGAATTACATGAGAAAAAAACTGTACTTCTCTATATTTCTCTACATTTACGTTATGACCGTTGCGACTCAAATCATTTCTAGCTAAGTCAACAAGCATGACATGTTCGCTGTTTTCTTTCTTATCTTCTGATAATTGTTTAGCGAGAACGGCATCTTTTTCATCATCGCCTGTTCTTTTAAAAGTTCCTGCAATAGGATGAATTTCAGCTTTACGGTCTTTTACAATGATTTGGGCTTCCGGTGAAGAGCCAAATATTTTAAAATCTCCGTAATCAAAAAAGAATAAGTAGGGTGAGGGATTGATACTTCTCAAAGCTCTGTACACATTAAATTCATCTCCCTTAAAACCTTGAGTGAATCTTCGGGAAAGAACTAATTGGAACACGTCACCTCTATAGCAATGTTTTTTGGCTAAAGCCACATTATGTTTAAATTCATCGTCAGTCAAGTTAGAAAAACCTTTTCCCTCTTTTAAAAATTTGTACGAGGCTATATTTCTGGATTGTAATAATTGTTCAATCTCTGAAATATTATTGGTATCATTTATACTGTGACAAAAAATATAAGCTTCATTTTTAAAATGATTGATCGCAATTATATTTTGGTAAACAGCATAATAAATATCAGGAATGGTATTGCTATTTTCTTTTTTAGCAATAGTTACCTTTTCAAAATATCTGACAGCATCGTAAGAAATGTAACCAAACAGTCCATTGTTTATAAACTTGAAATCATTTTTCTTTGACTTAAACTGATGTGAAAACTCTTGGATAACTAGCGGAATGTTAGTTGCATCATCGATTGCAATATTTTCTGTAGATCCATCAGGGAAAGTTTTAAAAATGGATTCATTTTCTATTTTAATCGATGCAATAGGATTACAACAGATATACGAAAAACTATTGTCGTTGCCATGATAATCACTACTTTCTAGTAATAAACTATTTGGAAATTTATCTCTAATTTTAAGATACACACTTACTGGAGTAATTGTGTCAGCTAGTATTTGTTTATAATTTGTATTTAGTAAAAATGATTTCATTTTTTTATTTTTTATTTATGACTGATTTACAGTAATCAGATGTTGCTATTGAATTTCTAATTAAAACAGAAAAAGGCCTGTCGTGATGACAAGCCTTTTATATTTATAGTTTTAAATAATACTATAGGAGCTTAGTTCACGACGATTGACGTAAATTGTTCCACCACCAAGTATTTTTTAAAATTGTGTTCATGTTTTATTTTATTGGCACAAATGTATAAATGAAATTTTAATAATCAAATAAATTGTCAATTTTATTTTTTAAGAAGCTAAATTCTTTTCTGAATCGCATTTTGACTTTTAAATTATAAAAAGTTGATTTAGCCACTAACATTATAGAATCTTGAAATATCAGACTCATAATCAGTATTTTAATAAATGTTGCTATTTTTATTTACTATTTAATTAAACGATGTATGTTTCTTTTATACAAATTCTAATTTCTAGAATGCACTTTTTAAATAAAGAGTGTATTAATATTTTATCACTTTAGCAAATTTAAACGCTGAAAGTACTTTTAAAGCAATAACCTATTCGCTTTTTATCAAACCACAAAATTATTATAACTAAACTTAATACTTTAATCGAATATCTGCATTTTCGAAATAAAATACCACATAGTATGGCTGTAGAAAATATTTTTAACAATGATTGGAATGAAACTCAGTTTACAATTGAATTAAGATTACAAAATGAAAAGGAAAGCGTTGAAGAAGTTCACTTCACACCAGGAACACCCTTTTTTATAGATGGAAAAATAACTTATACTTTTTAGCTGATTGATGATTTTTGGATGTTGTAAAAACTTTACGTGTGATTCTTAATGACAAAGAAAATAATTAAATTAATTTTTTTGATTTTAGATAAATAATGGTTCTTCGCTTATTAAATATTGAAAACAGCATTTAAGAAATTATTTTATTTATTAATTAATATTTGTTAAATAACATATTAACATGGGTTTTAACTCTAAAATTTTATTTAACACTCGTTTAACTAAATTAAGTTTTAGCGCAACAGTAATTTGTTTAATTTTATAAAAAAATTGATATGAAAAATATTTTAGTTATGGCATCATGTGCTATATTTTTATTCAGCTGCCAAAATCAAGCGCAACCAAAAAAATCCGATACAAATATGAGCGAAACACCAGTAGCTAAAGAAACAATTTACCAATTTAAAGTGCAAGATTTATCTGGCGATACATTTGATTTTGCTACTTTAAAAGGTAAAAAAATTATGATTGTAAATACAGCTTCAAAATGTGGAAATACGCCACAGTATAAAGATTTAGAAGCTACTTACAAGCAATATAAGGACAAAGGCTTTGTTATTATTGGATTCCCAGCAAATAATTTTATGTCTCAAGAACCAGGAACTAATGCTGAAATTGCAACTTTTTGTCAGCAAAATTATGGTGTAACCTTTCCTATGATGGATAAAATATCTGTAAAAGGAGATGATATGGCAGCGATTTACAAGTTTTTGACCCAAAAATCGAGAAACGGATTGGAAGATTCTAAAGTAGAATGGAATTTTCAAAAGTACTTAATTAATGAAAATGGAGAATTAGCTAAAGTAGTTTCTCCAAGAACTTTAATTACTGATCCAGAAGTAATGAATTGGATAAAAGCATAACTAATAGAAGTTTTAAATTAAAAAAGCGATTTTCAGGAAAACTGAAAATCGCTTTTTTTATCACTGCATTTAAAATTTTTCATTTCTAAAAATTTCAACAACAGCGGCTTCATAGTTCCGAATGCTTTGTGCCTTTTTAATTTTTTTTAAAACTTTTTGTGGATTAGAGAATGTAACTGAAAAATATTCCCAAAGATGATACATTTTCAAAAGTATATGTGCAGAACCAGAAAGTGACTCGCTATATATGGCATACAAGATATCATGAAAAGCATTAAATAACTCTATTTTATTTTCTGGATATTCAGTGCTATTATTTCTTATCATACTCGGTAGAAAAGGATCCGCAATTAATCCTCTACCTATCATCCAGTGATCTATTGTAGGGAAGCGCTGTTGCATTTCCTTAAACTTAGCTACTGAAGTAATGTCTCCATTATAATACAATTTTTGTTTTGTATTGTCAATACACCTTTGAAATGCATCTAAATAAACACCTCCTTTATAGAGTTGCTTTCCAATACGTGCGTGAATGGCTATATTTTTTATAGGATAGCGGTCTAAAACAGGTAATACTTCAAGAATTTCCTCAGTGGTATCATAACCTAAACGCATTTTCATAGAAACTAAAATATCTGATTCTGCGTGAGCTCTTTCTAAAATATGGTTAATTTTTTCTGGATTACTTATTAAACCAGAACCCATTCCTGATTTTGTAACCATTGGGTATGGACAACCTAAATTCCAGTTTAACTCCTTGTATCCCAATTCTCTTACATATTTAGCTACGAACAAAAATTCATCAGCATCATTTGTAATTACTTGTGGAATTACCTCTAAACCAATATTATTCTCTGGCAGAAGATCTCTTTCATAAGAGGCTTTAATAATCATTTTTCCATTTAACCTTATGTAAGGCGAGTAAAAAGTATCAATTCCTCCAAAAAGTTTGTTTTGGGCATTTCTAAAACGAAAGTCAGTAAATCCTTGTAAAGGAGATGAAAGTAAGGTGTAGTCCATTAAATTTTTTAATTACGCAAATATACCATTTATTTTATCAAATTATTTTCCACAAGTGCTAAGCGACAAATACGACAAGATTTGTATTTATTATGACTTCACAATAAATTTTAGAGGTGTTAATCAAAAGCAGTTAAAATTTAATTTGTTAATGTATAAAAAGTTATCAAAAATTACTAAAGTGTAGGTGATCTCAAAATTAAAGATCACACCTGATAAGTGAAGTATAAATTATAAGAATTTAAAGTTTTTAATTAATTAGAACTTAATAAAAAAGCTACGAATTTGACAATTATAGATTATTAGTATTAAAAAATGGCTGTCCTTTATTTATTATTAATCTATTAGATATGTTTATAGATTATAATTTATAATATTCCAATTGATAATCTCCAACATGCTTTTTATTATTAATTATTGATTTTTTATGGCTTATAAAATTATAAATTCCAACCAGAAGAATAATAAATGAAATTACAAAAAATGAAATTTCTATAACTAGAGCATTTTCAATCTCTAATAAATTTCGTACACTCAAACCAGCAATCAAAAAATACATTGATGTTCTCAAAAAAGATAAAAAGGTAGATTGATTAGCTAATGTTGTACGTTGTAAAGCGAGTTTTTCTCTTAATATTAAATCTTTATTCATAATATACTTTAACTTATATTCTACTGATGTAACATTTTAAATTCTCTACAAAAATAAGTAAATTAGTTTATTTTCAAATGAATATAAACTGCTGATACTTTTTTAAAATTATTTGTAAGGATAAAATAGTTCCTTTTGCAAGAATATAAATAAAATAAAAATTTATTGCTATTTATTAGATATAATGAAAATGGACGTGGTATTTTAATAAAAAAAATTAATTTTACACTTTACATTAGCTCAAAACCATTCAATAAAGAGAAATAAAAGTTAGCTTTTGTAACTAACAAACGATACACTAATTATTTAAACTATTGCATATTTTTTTTCTTAACTAGTTTCAATAATTTACAGTTAATCCTTGTTTAATTATACAATGAGCTTTTAAAAAAAACGTAAGTAACAAAACAAAACAATACTATTTATATAGTCAATAAATAAAATCTTCTACATTACATTATAAATCCTTAATTAAAATAAGATAACTATTCATTTAATTTTAAAATTTCGGGCATAAAAAATCCCAATAATAATTGGGATTTAATAAATTTAATTTAATATAAACTAGGATATTTAGAAGGATTCACTTCATTCATCATTGCATATATTTTTTCATAAATATCCTCAGCGGATGGTTTCGAAAAATAATCACCATCTGTACCATAAGCTGGTCTATGTTCTTTAGCAGTTAAGGTTTGAGGTTTACTGTCTAAATAGTGATAGGCATCTTGCTGCTCTATAATTTGTTGTAAAATAAATGCAGACGCTCCTCCAGGCACATCTTCATCTATTATCAGAAGTCTATTTGTTTTCGCAATACTTTTTACAATATCTTGATTTTTATCAAATGGGAGTAATGATTGTAAATCAATTATTTCACAATCAATACCCATATCCATCAATTCATTTGCTGCTTGTTGAACCAATCGTAATGTAGAACCATAGGAAACTAAAGTGATATCCGATCCTTCTTTTAAGGTTTCTACAACACCAATAGGAGTCTTAAATTCTCCGTAATTTAATGGCATTTTCTCTTTTAATCGATACCCATTCAAACATTCAATCACTAGCGCTGGTTCATCACACTTTAATAAGCTATTATAAAATCCAGCCGCTTGTGTCATATTTCTAGGAACTAAAACGTGTATTCCTCTAATTGCATTAATGATCATTCCCATAGGAGAACCTGAATGCCAGATTCCTTCTAATCGATGACCACGTGTACGGATAATTAACGGTGCTTTTTGCTTACCTAATGTTCTATATTGTAATGTAGCCAAATCATCACTCATGATTTGGATGGCGTATAACAAATAATCTAAATATTGAATTTCAGCAATAGGACGTAAACCCCTTAGAGCTAACCCGATCCCTTGACCTAAAATAGTAGCTTCACGAATTCCAACATCGGCAACTCGAAGTTCACCATATTTTTCTTGCATGCCCTCTAAACCTTGATTAACATCGCCTATAGCTCCTGCATCTTCGCCAAAAATTAGCGTTTCAGGGTATTTAGTAAAAATTGCATCAAAGTTATCGCGTAAAATCATTCTCCCATCAGTATCTTCTTTTGCATCAGATTCATATTGCGGTAAAACTTTTTCAACAGAAAAAACATTGTTTTTAGTCTCAGAAAATAAATTACTACTAAAATTCTTTTGTGTTTTATGAGTATAGTTGCTAATCCAAGATGAAAGCTCATTTTTCCCTGATTCACTACTAATCAGTCTCAATATCTTACGAGCAGTGATCAGAATTTCTTTTTTAATTGGTGCTTTAATAGCCACTAAATCTGCTATATATTTTAAAATAGCTTCTTTACTTGGGCTATTAATTACAATATTTTGTAATATAGAAATTAATTCTTTTTGTTCTGCAATTATTGGTTCTAGAAAGGCATTCCAAGCTGCCTTTTTGCCCTCCATAACGTCTTTTTTTGCTTGTGCATCTACTTTATCTAACTCTTCTGGCGAAGCAATATTTATTGCAATCATCCACAATCGCATTTGGCGTACGCAATCAAATTCTTTTTCCCATGCCAGTCTGTTTCCATCTTTATAACGCTCATGTGAACCAGAGCTTGAATGTCCTTGTGGTTGCGTTAATTCATCAACGTGAATTAAAACTGGAATATGATTTTCTCTAGCAATTTTAGCCGCTTTTTCATAAGTTGCGATTAATTCTGCATAATCCCAACCTTTTACATTTAGTATTTCATAACCATTTGTATCTTCATCTTTTTGGTATCCTTTTAAAATTTCAGATATATTTTCTTTCGTAGTTTGATGTCTTGCATGTACCGAAATTCCATATTCATCATCCCAAACGCTCATCACCATCGGAACTTGTAAAACGCCAGCAGCATTGATTGTCTCAAAGAACAATCCCTCTGATGTACTTGCATTTCCTATTGTTCCCCATGCAATTTCATTTCCTTCATTCGAAAAATTAGCCGCATTTGGTATTCCCTTAACCTGCCTATAAATTTTTGATGCTTGTGCCAACCCTAACAATCGTGGCATCTGACCTGCCGTAGGAGAAATATCGGCGCTTGAATTTTTTTGTTGGGTTAGATTTTTCCACGAGCCATCGTCGTTTAAACTATGTGTTGCAAAATGTCCACCCATTTGTCTTCCAGCTGACATAGGCTCTTGCACAATATCAGTGTGCCCATATAATCCAGCAAAAAACTGTTGAATATTTAATTCGCCAATAGCCATCATAAAGGTTTGATCACGATAATATCCGGAACGGAAATCACCATTTTGGAAGGCTTTAGCCATTGCTAATTGAGGAACTTCTTTTCCATCACCAAAAATTCCAAATTTTGCTTTTCCAGTAAGTACTTCTTTACGGCCTAATAAACTGCATTCACGGCTTATTATTGCAATAGTATAATCTTTCAAAACTTCAACCTTGAAATCTTCAAATGTTAAAGCAGCATTGGCTTTTTCTTTTATCATAATTGAAAAGTGTAACTTTAGATTGCAAATTTAATCAAAAAGTACTGGTTTTCATAATTCAAATCGAAATTAGAATTTATTTTTACTATTTTATTCTGAAAAAAAGAACACTATTTTTTACCATTGTATATTTAAACTTGTTATTATCTGAGAATAATATAATATTAGGTTAAAAAGACAGCATATTAGAACCATTTTCGATTAAAAAGATTGATTAACATTTTAGGAGAAAAAGTAAAAATAAAGCGAATTTTTTAATTGTAGTTATTTTGTACATTTTCAAATCCATGACTTGAATAGATAGGAATATACAATTCAAAATAATCACTTACTAAATTGAGACGAATTCCACTATCATATATAACTCTTTGATAGCTAAATTCATTTTTTATAATTTCAATATCGCCATACGCTTCAATCCCGTTCCAAATGTTGTAACTCGCATTAAAACTTGTGATCCATCTATTAGCAAATGAAGATGCTATTTTTGACTTAAATAAACCCTCCGCTACAATATATTGCTGACTAAAAATTCCAGAATTTTCAGATCTTCCAAGGTAATTATAATCATACAGGTAATCAGTAGATCGATTTAAAGCAAAGCTAAAAAAATCGGATTGTGTTTTATTATATACAAAAGCTCCTGCATAAATACGCAAACTAAGTTGTCGGTTGCCTTCAAATAGTTTTCGGTATTCCAATTCACCAGGTATTTTGCCAAATTTTTCCGAAATTTGAATATTAGAAATAAAATTAAAGCGATTAGTCACTTCATTCTTTGTTTTTATGTATCGCGCACCAAAAACAGAATAATTTAGAGGAGAATTGTCAGTGGTCAATGAATTTTGTTCTTTATTGACGATAATTTGTCTCAATGAAATGAGCCGCTTTCGATTGTCTCTAAAGTTAGGCTGTCTAATTCTGAATTGAATTGAAGGATTTAGTCTTATATAAGTAGCATTTTCAGCATAATGAAAATAGGAACCACTAAGTGAATAACGGGCGTTGTATAACGTTTTATCTCTAAAATTTTGACTAATGACAAAAGTAGCAGAGCCAGATAGATTATTTGATTTCGTAGAATAGGAAGGATTTACATCAAAAATAAATGGTTTTTCTAATATTGTTCTATTGTGCAATCGCAACCCTGGCGTTATTCCGTCGTATAAATTATAACCTATTGAATAAATGTATACGATCTGATTATAATACGGATCCTCAAGATCTTTTATAAAAACAAACTTTATAGGACGATTAGTAGGGAAAAATCCCTCTAGTCTTTTCCAGTTATTTCTCAAGTTGTATTCAGGACCTTCGTTTTTGAGATTTAGAATTAGTTTATCAATATTACTTCTTGGAATGGTAAAAGTGCTATCGCATTCCTCGGTATCAAGCCACTGTTCAAAAATTATTTTCCCTTTTTTTAAACCATATATAGGAATTGGAAGTGGAGTTCTTGTTTTATTAAGTACTGAAAAAGTGATACTGTCTTTAGTTTTCAAAACATTTGAAAATTTATAATCTATAATCGCTCGGGATTTAATTACAGTATTAAAAAACCAATTGATATCTTTAACCGTATTGGTTTTTAAAATGGATGAAAAAGCAGAACAAGAAACTTGAATTGCTTCATTTTTTTTATAAAATTGACGAATACTTTTTTGTACAATATTATGAACCAAGTAATTATCTAAAAAACGAATACTTAACCCTGCACGATATTTACTGGCAATTTGTTCATTAAATTTTATCAAAGAATTCTTAGGACTTCCTAAGGGCTGATCTAAATTTCTGCGGGCCATCAGCATATAGAAATAACTATACTGTCCATTAAAATCTATTTTAGCTAGGTTATAACTTTTCAGCAATTTAATTGTAAAGGCATTACCAATCATTTTAGTATTGGGATAATGCTCCTCAATATACTTTATCATGGCATAAACTTGAATTCCATCATAAATCCAGTTATCTTTTCTAGGATCTAGATGCAAGCTGCTTTTCAAGAATTCATTAACATAGTTTTTTTAAAATTTTATTTCATAAATAAACTCATCTGGAAACGGACTTAAAATTGATGGTAACTGATTTAAACCATAGAATGGATTTTGTTCATAATTAATTTGAGAAATCACTATTTTTTATGAGGATAATCGCCAATCAAATCTTTAGTGAAAGCAACAATTTTATCAATTACGATTGCTTTTTGCATATCATTTAAATTATTATCTACTAAATCAGTAAGGACCTCAACTGATTTACTTTTATAACTTATGAAATTCACATTAGGTTGTATTATTAAAGTAAAATCAGGTCTATTTGTATCTGAAAGATGGTAATTTTTAAATCCGTTTATTTCAAAGGATTGTAAACACTCTAAATCAGTAATAGCAACGAGTGCAGCTGGCAATTTTAAATCTATTTCAAAATCGCTTACAGCATTAGCAATATCGTCTAAATTATAATTACTGTTCTTTATAAAACTATGGGCTTCATAACGAGCGGGTGTAATAAACCAATTTTTTAATGTAAATCCACAATTAGAATGGTATCCGTATTTTGTAAATTAGCAGTGGGAATTTTAGTTTTATAAGGTAGGCTGATTGTTATTTTTTGTGAAGGAAAAGTGGTTTTTGTAATTGTAAAATGATATAACTGGATTTTTTTCAGAACGTTCGTAATCTATGGTTTGCTCACTACTACGTATTAGTAAATCAGCAGTACCTACCCGCTCTTGCTCTTTTGCTAGATGAAAACCTCTATAAAATTCATCAGAAAAGCGCTTGGCTAATGGAGTGTTTTTAGTTGAATATGCATTGTTCCAATCATTTAAAACTATTATTCTTAAAGTATCATTGGTTTGGTTAAAAAAAGTGAGCTGTTGATTTATATATAGCACTTTACTTTTAGGATCAAGTGTAACCTCCATTTTAGAATAGTTTTGAGCATACTGTTTTGAACAGATCATCAAAACAAGAGAAACAAAAAAGATTTTATGAAATATTTTCAAGCAGTTAGCATTATGACTAAGGTCATTAAATGTAGCTATTATTCAATTGTAAATTTCAATTTGCCTCAAAAAAAAAGCTGTCGTTAAGACAGCTTTAAATTAAAAATTAGGAGATAAATCATATTTTTTATAAAATTTATCAAGAATTTCAACTACCTCATCTGCACCATCGACAATTTTAATTAAATTTAAATCATCAGCACCTACCGTAAGTTCTTTTTCTATTAATACTGTTTTAATCCAGTCAATTAATCCTGACCAAAAATCTTTGCCTACTAATATTATTGGAAATTTGGCTACTTTCTTAGTTTGAATTAAAGTTATGGCCTCAAAGAGCTCGTCTAATGTTCCAAAACCACCAGGCATAACGACAAAACCTTGTGAATATTTGACAAACATGACCTTACGGACAAAGAAGTAATCAAAATTTAAATTCTTATCACGATCAATGTAAGGGTTAAAGTGTTGCTCGAAAGGCAGCTCGATATTGAGTCCAACAGAAGCACCACCACCAAGATGAGCACCTTTATTGCCTGCTTCCATAATTCCTGGACCACCGCCAGTGATTACACCATAACCCGCTTTACTAATTTTATAAGCAATTTGTTCCGCTAATAAATAATTTGGTGCATCTGGTTTTGTTCTCGCTGATCCAAAAATTGTTACACAAGGACCTATTTGTCCCATTCTCTCATATCCATTTACAAACTCAGCCATAATTTTAAAAATCGCCCAGCTGTCATTCGTTCTAATCTCATTCCAAGTCTTTTGTTTCATTCGATCTTGGATTATTTTATCATCATCATTGTCAAAATCTTCTATTCTCATCGTATACTATTTTTTTTAATTATACTTTTTATTTTTTATTGGAGCTTTTCCTGCTTTGCGTTTCAATCTTTTGAGCTACTGGTTTTTTTTCTAAGAAATTACAAGAGCTTCCTTTGGTCGCTTTGTTATTTCAAGAAAAAATAACCACTAATTCAAAAGGATTTCCACTACAATCAGGGCTAAAATCAGTCTACTAAAGTACTTCTTTTTCTAAGAATTTCGTTGTGTCATTTTCCAATTTTTTTTCTTTCTTCTTTTTTTATACTACACCACCATACTTTATTGAAGTCATACAATTAACTTTATCTAAAGCGTAAATAAAAACGGTTTAGTGAAATGAAATCAAATGATAATTTTATACTATTGAAATCTTTTTTTTTGATTTAAAGTAAAAAAACTAGATTTTTTATATGTGTAAATGCATCTCATTATTCATTTTAAGATACTTTAATTAACAGTAAATAGGAGAATTATTCATTCTAGTATTAAATATCTTGAATACTTAGCTTTATTGCTTGAGGTGTATAAGTTCATTTAAAAAAATATTTTGCGGGAATTCAAGGCCCAATAATTCTTGTATAATTTAGAAAAACAAATTTATTTTGTTTCCTCCAGTTACAACTTTGGGATTAATTTTAGTTTGGATGAGAATTCTAAATTTTATGATCTTGACTCACAAGAAAGCAATCTTACTTTTTCATTATTCATGCAATAATTGAAAACAGTTTAATACATTAAACTAAAATAGTATTCCATTAAACTTTCCCCGGATGCAGTTTCTTCTAAAAAAATTTCCAGAAAGCGGTGTTATTTATAGACAATGTTGTTGTTACAACTTTGTTAAACTAGCGAGCCGTAATAATAAATTTAATATATTTGAGAAAAACTTAATCTCATGAAAAACTTGATAATAATTCTTTTCTTTAGTCTTTTCACCATTTCTAGCTACGCTCAAGAAACAAAGAAAAATCAAAAAGCAGTTATAAAAACGAATATTGTATGTGATCATTGTAAAGAATGTGAAACTTGTGGAGGAAATTTTCAAACTAATATGCTGAAAATTAAAGGCGTAAAAATGTACGAGCTTGATGAAAAAAATATGACAATTACTGTGTTTTACAATTCTCAAAAAACAAGTTTGGCAAATATTAAAGGTGCTATTTCCAAAATGGGTTATGATGCCGACGAAATTAAAGCTGATGCGGCAGGAGTAAGTCAACTAGACGATTGTTGTAAAAAAGTATAGATGTAAAGTTAGATTTAAGAATAAACGAATGCGCAATTTTTTTAATGTAAAAATTAAATAATTACTAAAAAATGTTTTGTTAAGATTTACGAAAATCAGTAATTATTTTATGAGTATTTAAAAAAATCTTTTTAAATATATAAACGTACTAAATACGATCATTTGACCTTAAACACGAAATCTAAAAATAATATCCTGATGCGCGAGCCAATGACATTATGTAAATAACAATGTAGTTTTCAATACTACATTCTATTCCGAGTCATTTTGGTTTCAAATTCTTTCACGATATTGTGTTCTAATTTGATCATGACATCATTGAGATCATGTTTTATCCTATTGTTGGGAATTCGGAAAAATTTGAACTGCAAGGAAACGAAATAATCTTCTCTTTTTTGGTCGTATAGCTCTTTGTTACTGTGACTAAGACCGTCAATTTCTACAATCAATCTAAAGGTTTTGACGTAAAAATCAACAATATAATTACCTATGATTCTTTGCCTGTCAAAATCTATATTCCAAAATTTTCCTTTGTGAACTTGTAACAAATAAATTATTTCTAATAAAACTCCCGCTTTTCTTAATGCTCGCGCTCTAGTTTTTAGATTAATGTTATGTGGTAAGTTTTCAGCGAAATTTCAATAGATCTGATTATTGTTGATGTAAGCTGTGATTTGGTAATCTTTTTCCATAAGTTGCCTTTTTTACGTTAAAATTATTTTATCTTTTGATGCGTAGTAATTGCGAGTAAATTTATGGAAAAAATAGGATTATTTTATAGTTAAAAAAGAAAAACCACCCCGCCCTATGGGCACCCCTCCAGTGGAGGGGAAGTAGGAGGCATCAACAATAATTTTAATAATTTGATTACAAAAGGAATAACCCCGCGCCCCACCAGCACACTCCAGCGACATGAATGTTATGCTAATTCTTTTTTTAGAAACTGCGCAGTATAACTTTTTTTGCTTTTGGCAACTTCTTCTGGTGTTCCTTTAGCAATTAGTTGTCCGCCACCTTTTCCGCCTTCTGGACCAATGTCAATAATATAATCCGCTAATTTAATCACATCCATATTATGCTCAATGATCAAAATAGTATTCCCTTTATCAACAAGTTTATTAATCACTTCCATCAAAACTCGAATATCTTCAAAATGTAATCCTGTAGTAGGTTCGTCAAGAATATAGAACGTATTTCCAGTATCTTTTTTAGATAATTCTCCTGCTAATTTAATTCGTTGGGCTTCACCACCAGAAAGCGTAGTACTTTGTTGTCCAAGTGTAATATATCCCAAACCAACATCTTGTATTGTTTTTACTTTGCGATAGATTTTTGGAATCAATTCAAAGAACGGAACCGCTTCATCAACGGTCATATTCAGCACATCTGAAATTGATTTTCCTTTATATCTTATCTCTAATGTTTCTCTATTAAAACGTTTTCCCTGACAAGTTTCACATTCTACATAAACATCCGGCAAAAAGTTCATTTCAATGGTACGCACTCCAGAGCCTTCGCAGGTTTCACAACGACCACCTTTTACATTAAAACTAAAACGTCCTGCTTTATACCCTCGAATCATACTTTCAGAAGTCATTGTAAATAGATTTCTAATTTCTGTAAAAACTTCAGTATATGTTGCAGGATTTGATCGCGGAGTTCTGCCAATTGGACTTTGATCAATATCAATAACCTTATCAATATGTTCTAATCCTTCAATTTTTTTATAAGGCTTTGGTTTTTTGACACCATTAAAATAATAAGCATTCAGAATTGGGTAAAGCGTTTCATTAATCAAAGTTGATTTTCCGCTACCCGAAACGCCTGTAACACAAATCATCTTGCCTAGTGGCAATTCAATTGAAACATTTTTCAAGTTATTTCCTGTCGCTCCAGTAAGTTTTAAAAACTTCCCGTTTCCTTCACGACGTTTTTTTGGAATTTCAATTTTCATTTCGCCATTGATATACATCGCTGTAATGGTATGGTGTTGTAAGATTTCTGCGGGTGTACCTTTACTAATAATTTCGCCACCAAATTTACCTGCTTTTGGCCCAATATCAATTACATAATCAGCACGCTCAATCATATCTTTATCATGCTCAACAACGATAACTGAGTTTCCAATATCTCGCAATTGTTCCAAAGAATGAATTAATTTTTCATTATCTCTTTGGTGTAAACCAATACTAGGTTCGTCTAAAATATATAAAACACCCACCAATTGTGAACCAATTTGGGTTGCTAATCTAATGCGTTGTGCCTCACCTCCAGATAATGATTTCGAACTTCGGCTTAAAGCCAAATAATCTAAACCTACATTCATCAAGAAGTTCAGACGATCTTTAATTTCTTTTATTACCTCAGTGGCAATGCGTTTTTGTTTATCACTCAAATGTTTATCAAGATCATTAAACCAAGCTGTCAAATCCGAGATGTCCATGTTGCATAATTCTGCAATATTCTTATTATTGATTTTAAAAAATAAAGCTTCTTTTTTTAGTCGAGACCCTTCGCAAACTGGACATTTAATTTCGTCCATAAATTCCTTTGCCCAGCGTTTAATTGCTGTTGATGTACTTTCTTCAAACTGATTTTTAATAAATTGAGAAATACCTTCAAAATCAATTTTGTATTCACGAGAAACCCCTAAATCTTTTGAATTAATGGTAAACTTTTCTTTACCACCATTCAATATCATTTCCATGGCTTCAGCAGGAATTTTATCAATGGCATCTGTTAATTTGAAACCGTATTTTTCTCCAATGATTTCAAGTTGTTTAAAAATCCAAGAGCTTTTATATTCGCCTAAAGGAGCAAAACCTCCTGCTTTGATTGTTAATTTGGAATTTGGTACAATCTTTTTCGCATTAATTTCATTTATAGTTCCTAAACCGTTGCAGTTTTCACAAGCTCCTTTTGGAGAATTAAATGAAAATAAATTAGGTTCAGGATTTTGATATGAAATTCCAGTAGTTGGACACATTAAATTTCTACTAAAGTAGCGCACTTCATTAGAATCTTGATCGAGTACCATCAATACATTTTCACCATGATGCATGGCGGTATTAATACTTTCACTCAAACGTTTTTCATTTTCAGGACTTTCGTCAATAACCATTCTATCCACCACAATTTCAATATCGTGCGTCTTATAACGGTCTAATTTCATTCCTGAAGTGATATCAACAACGACATTATTAACACGTACTTTGAGAAAACCTTGTTTGGCAATTTGTTGAAAAAGCTCAGCGTAATGACCTTTTCTAGCTCTAATTACAGGTGCTAAAATATTAATACGTTTTCCTGTAAAGTCTTTGATAATCAATTCTTTAATTTGATTATCAGAATACGAAACCATTTTTTCTCCCGTATTATAACTATAAGCATCGGCCCCACGAGCATAAAGCAAACGTAGGAAATCGTAAATTTCAGTTATGGTTCCCACAGTAGAACGTGGGCTTTTACTGGTAGTTTTTTGTTCTATGGCAATTACTGGCGAAAGTCCGTCAATTTTATCAACATCTGGACGTTCTAATCCGCCAAGAAACTGTCTAGCATAAGCCGAAAAAGTTTCAACATATCGGCGTTGCCCTTCGGCATAAATAGTATCAAAAGCGAGAGAAGATTTCCCAGAGCCAGAAAGTCCAGTGATTACCACTAGTTTTTCACGAGGAATAGAAACATCAATATTTTTAAGATTATGAACGCGAGCACCTTGAACTTCAATAGTATTATCTTTATCTAACATAATTTTTGCAAAAATGCAAAGTTACCACTTTGATTTGTTCTTTTATAACAACAGTTTAGAAGTTTATGTTAAAGATTTTGTACTTTTGAATAAATCAGAAATCGATAATTTAGTAAGTTAATTTTTTTAGTTTTTTATGAAAATAAGAATAGGAGTTATCGGTATTGGTGGAGTGGGAGGATATTTTGGTGGATTATTAGCGAAAGCATATTCAAATTCAAAATTTGTAGAAATAATATTTATTGCAAGAGGCGATATGCAAAAAGCAATCGCACAAAACGGATTAAAAATTATTACAGATACTGATGAAATAATTGTATTCCCTGATTTAGTGTCTAATGATCCAGATGTAATTGGAAAATTAGATTTTCTTATTTGTTGTACAAAAACATATCATATTGATGACAGTCTACTTTTTATAAAAAAATGCATTACTAAAAATACAGTTTTTTTACCCTTATACAATGGTGTAGATGCTCCAGAGCGAATTAGTACTTTGTTTCCTGAAAATGAAGTTTTACAAGCTTGCGTTTATATAGTTTCTATGATTGTTTCTGCAGGAGTTATTAAGAAAGTAGGTACGTACGAAAAACTATTTTTTGGCTCCACAATGGCACCTATTGCAACCTTAAATAAGTTACATTCTATTTTTAAAAGCGCAGCAATTGAAAGTTATTTGGTTGAAAATATAGAACAAACCGTTTGGGAGAAATTTATTTTCATTTCAACTTTGGCTTCAGCGACTTGTTATTTGAATCAAAATATTGGTGAAATTTTAAATACTAAAAAGAGTAGATTATTTTATATTGATTTATTAAATGAAATTACTTTGATTGCCGCCATAAAAGGATTGGATTTACCCAATGATATTATAATACAAAGTATCTTAAAACTCGAAAAATCTCCTTTTGATGCCACTTCATCAATGCATAGAGATTTATTAAAAGGAAGAAATATAGAGTTATATTCCTTAGTGGAGTTTGTTGTTAATGAAGGAGCAAAGTATGAGGTTGAAACTCCAACTTATCAAATGGTTTTGGATAAATTGTCCAAAAAATAATAGTATTGGTTGATTCAAGGTGCCTAAATGGATTACATTATTTTGTAATTTTTGCTCACTAAAACTTTTAATTTTAACGTTGGTAAAATTGAAAGTCATTTTAAAAAATTAGAGCAAAACTTAATTTTTTTGTATTAATTTATTATTTAAATAACGCACTATTTTTTACTGCTATAAAATTTATCTTTCTATATAAGTCCTTCTTACTTTAATTTCTGCACTAACTTAGGCGCAAGACCAAAAAATTTTTGTTTTAGCATTAAACATAAATAATTTTATCTTGAGAAAATTTCTTTAAAATTAAAATGCAATCTTTATTCCTACCAGCCCTAAACTATAGCGGTTCATCTTAATTTACTATAAGATAATACATTATTTTTAAAAAATAACCCACATAAATTTTGAGAAATAAATAGAATAAATTGATATTTTAATTATTGACATAATGTGAATATTTTAAAAATTAGAATTATCATTCTAATCCTCTAGTTTGTATTAATTGATTTACTAAAAATTAATGCTTGAACTATATTTGTTTTTAAATATAGGGAATAAACTATTAATAGTGTGTAAAAGATGTATTTCAACGGATTTATTACGCACTTTATCGGTATTAATGTTTAATTTCTATTTATTTGTAAATTATTAATACACCTACTAATAGTTATAAATATTGTGAAGATTAAAAATTTTTGGTTGCTAAATGTTTTTTTGCTAATAACAATTTGTTACTTTTCTCCATGTCGAAGTCAAAATTATAATCTCATCAGTGATGGTGATTTGATGATGACAATTAATACTTCGGGTAATAATGCTACTGGGACTTCTGGAACAGTTAGCTATTCTTTAGGACAAGTATTTTACACGTATACAGGACTTACAGATTATACACTCGCTGAAGGAATACAACACTTTAACATTGACAATATCTTAGCAATAAAAGAAAATAGTATTGTTATTAAAAATGAAATTTTACTTTTTCCTAATCCTGTAAACGATATTGTAAACTTAAATATTGGGGATTTCAACTCAGAAAAAGGAAAGCAGTTTTATCATCTTTATGATCTACAGGGAAGACTTTTGAGAGAAGATATAATTGAAGATCTGACTACTCAAATTAATCTTGCTGATCTTAAATCAGCGATCTATATTTTCAGTGTATTTTGTGATAATAAAGTTCTTAAAACCTTTAAAGTAATAAAAAATTAAAATAATGAAATTAACGTTTATCGTACTATTATTTGTAACGTCGATTGTAAATGTATTTGCACAATCACCAGAGAAAATGAGCTATCAGGCAATAATCAGACTGCAGGATAATACTTTAGCAATCAATTCAAATATTAATTTGAAAATTGTAATACATCAGGGTTCCATCAGTGGGACTACTGTCTATCAAGAGAATCATTCTATTAGAACAAATAGTAATGGTCTTGTAACTTTAGAAATTGGAACAGGAAAGAATTTAAATGGGAATTTTGATAAAATTGCTTGGGAAAAGGGTCCTTATTTTATAGAAACACAAGTAGATCTAGCTGGAGGTACTAATTACAATATTATTGGAAATACACAGTTATTAAGCGTGCCTTATGCTTTACATGCAAAAACAGCAGAAAATTTAGTTAGTTCAAAAGGTGCCTTTAGTTATAAAGCTAAAATTAATTCATTAGCAACTTCTAGAAATATTAGTACGTTAGATATAAATAATACAATTGAGTGCACAAAATCATCTATTTTATTATTGACATCTGGATTTAATAGTATGGAAGTAGGTGATGTAATTAATTTAGAAGCTCACAATGGAGCATTATTGACAATACAAGCAATTGAAGGTGTTTCCATTAATTATATTAAAAATGGTATTGCTAAATTTACTAGTATTGCTGGTAATGTGCGATTTGGATTTCTTAGAAAAATAAGCGAGAATGCTTATATAATTTCGGGACAATGAAATATTTAATTTTTTTTTTATTACTGACTTCAGTAGTTTTTTCTCAAAATTACAATTATGCAATTGAAGAAGCACAAGTTGATCTAATTAGTGCTCCAACAAGTTTGATAGCAAATAATATTACAGTTAATAGTGTTAACTTGTCCTGGATTGCTCCTAATTCTAACAACCCAATTTTAGAATATAAGATTTATAATAATAGCAATTTACTGGCTACCTCAGCTGGTGCTGCAACTAAATATACGTTAACTGGCTTAACCTCTGAAACTTCATATTCATTAACAATAAGAGCCACTGATTTGTCAGGGAAAATATCAGGTGATAGTAATTTTCAAGTATTTACTACGAATAGTGTATTAATAAATAATAATCAAGAAGAGGAAATAGCCTATTTCAACGCTTATTTATTACCGATATCACAAAAAGCAACCCTGCAACAGGCACTAGATCAATATAAATCGGTGCGACTAGAAAAAGGTGATTATACTGGTACTGACATTATATTGCGTAGTAATCAAAAATTATATGGTCATCCTTCATTAACTAGAGTTTCAAATATTAAAATCGCAGCAGGAAGTTCTAATGTGCATTTAGAAAATCTAGCTCCTATTGATTGTTTTATTACCTTAGAAGCAGGAGGAGTTATTTCCGGTTTTACTTTTAAAACTATAAAATGGGCTATTTTGAAAGGTACCAATGTACAATTGGTTGACAACACAATTTTAAATTTTGAAGGAGCTATTAGGCTTGATTGCAGTCAATCAGGTTATTTTAGAAACAACAAGATTATTAAGCATCAAATAGGGACCATTGCTGATATGCTTGTAATGAAAGGAAATCTTGTAACACCTAGCTACGGAAATGTAAACTTACATACTAACTTTAGAACCCCACATGGCGATGTAACAGATATTTCTGTTTTGCAATCAGCTACATTTGTTGGTGTAGATTCTGAGAGTTGGAATTATATGGGTAAAGGTTCAAAGTCTTTATTTGTTGCTCAAAATATAGACGATCTGAAAATTGCTGATTTTGGTGGTGGAAATGGTGGATCAACTTTTAAAACCCGTTCTTTTGACATTGATGCTAAAAATGCATTTGTGTTAGGTGAAACTAATAACGGCACTAAAGGAATTTTATCCAAAAATACTGATATGTTTCTAATAAATGGAATTAAATTCTATGATAGACCGCCAGGAAAAACAATCGGATATGATTTTTTAGGTAATGTAGAGGGTAGTAATGCGATTACTTATAATGGAGTTGAACAAACCGCAACTAGTAATGATAATGCCTTAGTAAATTCTCTCGCCAGTACTTTGATTGGAACGCAACGTACAACTTGGAAACGACCTAAGATGGTCAAATTACCTGATCCAATGGGTGAAAACTGGAAAACACATAGAGAAGGTAAACCAGATCAAAAAGATTTTATACAGGACTTAATTAATAAAAATGGTATTGCTGAATTACCTGCTGGTGTTTTTTATATTGGTTCTACACTATTAATGCCTCTGGATTTTAAACATGGTATTGTAGGTCAAGGTAGTGGGAAAACTATAATAGTGGGTTTAACGGATGATTTCCCATTGCTATCTTTAACCACTGGATTTGATGGTAATTTCACAATAGCAAATTTGACATTACAAGGTGGAAGTACAGGAATATATGCTTCACAGGAATATGGTCCATTGAATATTGCTTACCAATACATGAGTCATGTAATATTTAGAGATCAAAACTTTGGAATACATTTAAATAAAACTGGAGGTTTTGATAATTGTTTTTTGGATAATGTAAGTTTTATTAATTCCAAAATAGGATTTTTCAAAGAACCTATGATCGGGAATAGTGGCGAGCTAACCTCAGCTTATGTCGATAAGACAATGTTTTATAAAAACCAGTTTTTAAATTGCGACACGGCAATTTCCTTGCTGGCTACTAGAGCTGATAATTTAAATGCATGGGTAAATTGTATATTTGATGGAGGTAAAAAGGCATTTATCATGCAAGGACAAAATAATTCTCTGATCGCGAATAGTGACTTTACTAATTTCAGTGGTGATCATATTATAAAAAGTAATGCAATTTCAATTTATAGTTCTGACTTTTTTAATAACAAGATCACCGGATCAACTGTTTCCGCCGTTAATAGTAATATAGAAGGTTGCAATTTTTTAGATAACTCACCATTGTATTCACCTGTTATTTATAATAAAATAAACAATCATGTAGTTAACTCAGTTATTACTGGTAGTTTTTTAACTGTTATTCCAGAAAATCAAGGTTTTGGAGTAGAAAATTCAATTTATATTAATTGTAAATTTGAATCAAAGCCTGCCTTGAATAAATTAATTGTAAAAGTGAAGGGCGGAATTCCTACGGTAATAATTAATAAAGATTCTAATCCTTTTCCTCAACTTTTAGTTAAACATTAATATTTTAAGCGAATAATAGTACTTACTTGAGAAGTATTATTACAGCTATATTGCTTTAAAATAAGTGTTTATAAATAGCGTAAATATTATTTGTATGGATTAAATTATACAAAACAATTTTTATATGCTATGTAATTTTAATATTGCATTATCAATTGAAATAAAAATAGAATTGAAAACCTTGAAATTTTGGTAAATTACCATAGCAAATTAACTATTAATAAAATTATATCATTTTAGTATTTATACTATTAGTGCGACAGAAATAATTTTTCTTCTAAAAGCTTGAAAACTTAGGGCACCCAAACGAATTGAAATATCCGCTGTATTTTTTAAGTTTATAGTGAGCCATTCTCATTTTTAACTGACGCAAAAAATTTTAAAAACTCTGACAAGATATTTTTGATACTAATCATTTTTTAAAACCTCTTTGATTTGTGATATTAATTCAAATGCCTTGATAAATTATATACACTCGTTAAAGTTTGTGAATAAACCTATAAAAGGAGTGCTTAAAGTTTTCTAAATAATAATAGATAGTAGCAAATAGTATGTTATTCATTATTATTCATCACCACAATAAGCATATAAAACAACCACTGCTATCTATTTGCATTGTAATTTCAACCTATATTTACGCGATAAAGTTTTACTTTTCTAGAGGTTTCGATCTTGCTACTTCAGAGCAATACCTCATTAAACAAAGCTAAACTTTGGAAATTTTTTAATTCTAATGTTTAGCTAAATATTTAAAGTTTACTATACTTAGATAAATATGGTGGAGAAACTTTCTCATCTATTACTTAAAATTATGTTCAAACAATCCTCCAGTATTTATTGATTACAATGCCGTTTTCTAGTTATAACTATAATCTTTTTACAACTAGACTGTTTTTGTGTTTTTAAAACTTTTTTTCGAAAATTTCTCTTTCAATTTAAGTAGCTTTAGCTGTAATCCCTCATCTGACTTACTCCTATATCTCGACTAAGTTAATTGAATGTATTAAATTATTGTAAAATATTATTAGATTTTTTTGACCTTCTATAATGATCTTCTGGTATTACTTTTTTACGCAAAGAGGGCCAAAAATCAGGCTTTACACTAAATAATGTACTTAAACGGATTTAAAATTCCTTTGAACAGATTTATTTTTTAAATGAAACTCTGTTATATAATTTTAGCCAATAATGTAGAATAATCGATGTTAAACGGTATTTAAAGTTTACTTGAACTCATTTGAATTTATGGTTAAGTTCGAAATACTGTTTATTATTATTGATTTTAAATCCTATTATATTAATCTACTAGAATTATTTATCTATTTTTTATGAAATATAGTGTATATGAAAATATAAGAAAAATTAGAGAATTAAAAAATCTTACCAGAGAATATGTAGCTGCTGAGTTAAAGATGAGCGCTAGTGGTTATGGTAAAATTGAAAGAGGAGATGTGGATCTGACAGTTTCAAAATTAATTGAAATCTCAAAAGTATTAGAAGTGTCAACTGAGTTTGTTTTTAAATTTGATGTTTCAATATTTTTTAATGAGAGTAAATGAGGCATTGTACTAAGCTGCAATGGATTTTAAAAGTTAAGTAGCAGCCAAAATTTTAATATCGTACTTAACAAGAATCAAAAAAATATAAAACTATGGAAAACTATTATTTAAAAATTAAAGAGCACAGAATGCAATCTAATTATAGTCCAGAATTTATAGCGATTCAAATGGAGATGAGTGTTAAGAATTACAAAAACATTGAGAAAGGAATTGTTGATTTAAAACTATCAAAACTTGACAGACTTGTGAAAATTTTAGGTATCAAAGAAAGTGAAATTTTTAAAATGGAAAATTAAAAATATTACATCATCAGTGAACCACCTTTAATTTATAAAAGTAAAGTGAAAGCGCTATACTTTCAATTGATGATAAAAAATACTTTCTTATTTATTTGTGTTTTACTTTTAGCACATATCCTAAGGATTCTAAAATTAGAACATAATGTGTTTTAGTAATATCTTTAACCACAGCATGCTGTTCGCAAAAAGGACCTGAATTTAAAGTAATTTTATCTCCTATTTGATACTGCATTACAGTGATTTCAGTAGCAGTATCTCCACTTTCAAGCCATTCTTTTATAGTATCAATTTCTTTGTCTTTTACAACAGCATGTTTTCCTAGCCAAAACAAGTATCGAACCACTCCCGGTGAATGAAAAACTTGACTTCTGTCTTTTTCAGCTAATTGAACAAATATATAATGATTGAACAAGGGCACTTCCACCTTTATTTTTCTGTCTGATCTTTGCTGTATTTTTTTTATTAAAGGACAGTAACAATTTACTCCAAAGCGTGTTAATTGTTCAGTTGCTCTTTTTTCCCATTTAGGTTTAGTGTAAACTACATACCAATTCATATTTCTATTTTTTTAGTTTTTATAGTACTAATTATTTCATTTTTTTTATTAAGTAAAACTTGTTACAATTTCAATTGCTTTAAAATAAGTGAGATATAATTATATTATTTAATAGTTTATTAAAAAGAATATAATAAAACTTAATTTCTTCCAGCTTTATCTTTTGCTCCTACTCGTGTAACAATGTGTTTGTAAAATTAAATTTAGTTTCATGATTTGAATTACTATTTTAAGCCTCATTTGTCCTTATTTAGGATATTAAGTGACGAAAATTTGATTTTTTAAGATTAAATCTAATCTAAATTTGATCTTATAATTATTATTTTCATTATCGTATAAAATGCGAAGCGAAATAAACACTTATATGGTTTTTTAAAAATTGAAAGATCACATACAAATTTTATATTTTTTAATTTATGAGTAGTAAAATGTAACTATTCAAGGGGTACCCGTATCCAATTTATAAAGTATATCGTACTTTTAGTGATTATAGAGATTGACTTAAAATGAGATTAGTAATCGTTAATATATATTGTAGTATTTTTAAAATTAGTTTATAAATAATACTTACTTTACATGAATAAAATTTTTGTTATGTTTCATAAATAGTTGAATTTTATAAGTTAAAATATTCTTTTTATACTATTCACAATAGCTTTCAATAGTAGGAAATAGCAAAACATCGTTAGTTGAGACCTTATCTATGTTAAAAAATATAAAGGAATACCCACAGTATGACAAAGCGCTATATTGGATTAAATTAATTAGTATAACAGGTTCAGCGCAAATTATCGTTCAGGCTGTTGGATTTACAAGTGGTATTTTAATTATTAGATTATTATCAATACAAGAATATGCATTATATACATTAGCTAATACAATGTTAGGAACCATGACTGTCCTAGCTGATGGAGGAGTTTCTACAGGTGTTATGGCTCAGGGAGCTAAAGTATGGCAGAATAAAGAAAAGTTGGGCGCTGTATTAATAACTGGGCTTGCTTTGCGCCGAAAATTTGCTTTAGGAAGTCTCATAATTGCTACACCTATATTATTTTATTTGCTACTCAATAATGGTGCATCGTGGTTAATAACTATATTAATTATACTTTCCTTAATACCTGCTTTTTTTGCTGCTTTATCTGATTCTTTGTTAGAAATTGTTCCTAAGTTGCATCAAGATATTTCAGCATTACAAAAAAATCAGTTAACAGTGAGCCTTGGTAGATTGTTGTTAATCGGTTTAACAATGTTTATATTTCCTTGGGCATTTATTGCCATATTAGCAAGTAGTATTCCCCGAATTTATGGAAACTTTAAATTGCGAATTATTGCTGAAAAATTTATCGATAGTAAGCAACAAATTGACCTTGAAGTTCAGAAAGAAATTTTAATAATAGTAAAAAGAATACTTCCTGGTGCAGTATATTTTTGTTTCTCTAGTCAGATCACTATTTGGTTAATCTCTGTATTTGGAAACTCGACTGCGGTTGCTCAGTTAGGTGCATTAGGAAGATTAACTGTTTTATTAGGTATAATTAGTGTTTTAATTAATACTTTAATAGTTCCAAGATTTGCTCGATTAGAACCTAAAAGGAAAAATTTATTTAAAAAAGCTTTATATACCTTTATTATAGTGCTACTTATTAGTGCAATAATAATCATATTAGCTGTTTTGTTTCCAGTTCAAATACTATCAATATTAGGAAGTTCTTATGAAAATTTGTCTAAAGAAATGATCTTAAGTGTAGTAATTGGATGTGTAAATTTAGGTATTAGTGTTTTTATTTCTTTTTCTTCCTCACGAGGATGGGTGATCAATCCTTATTTGATGATGATACTTAATGTTATTGGAACTGTTTTTCCACTATTTTTTGTAGATGTTTCCACTTTAAACGGCGTTCTGCTTTTGAGTTTATATAGTTCGTTTTGGGGAATTCTAATTTATGGAGGGTATACTTTTAAAAAAATTCTAAGACTAAGTAATTAATGTTGACTTTTAATTAAATAAATAGTTTAGAACTAAAATGATCATACCAACTTATACAATTGCAATACCTGTTTATATGCGAATTTTAGGTTTTGCAAATGCTTTAGAATCTGCTCTTTCAGTTGATGGAGTATCTGAAGTGTTAGTCATTGACGATCATTCAAATCATAAGATGTTTAAAGAAATTTGCAATACATTTAAAGATGGTAGAATACGATATATTAAAAACACTGAAAATATTGGTTTATTTGCTAATTGGAATAAATGTATACAAGAGGCTCATTCGGAATTTGTATCAATTTTATGCAGTGATGACTTAATAGAATCAAATGCTTTTACATTATTTAATGAAGCTTATCAAAAAAATGCCGATATAGATGTCTTTTTCGGATCATTCACAACATTTACAGATCATAAATCCGATGCAGTTTCACACCGCAAATTCAAGAATGGCAGAATGGAGGGAACTATATTATTAAGAGATGCGATAAACAATGGCCCATGTTTTCCAGTTTTATCAATAATGCGTAAATCTAAAATGCTTCAATTTCCAATTGTTTCTAAAACGCATAGTGGTAATGATTGGTTATGGATTTATTCTAATGCAATGTCATTAAATTTATATGCGGTGGCACAAACGATAAACTATTGGAGACGTCATCCTGATCAAGATGCTGTCAAATCGCAATCCATTACTACTGATTGTTGGCCTTTAATGTTTATATTAGCTAGTAAACAATTATCTTCAGTGGACAAATCATTGTCAAATAAAGCTGTGAGAAGAGCAAAAGGGGTAGTATTGAGTTGGTTAATAAACGATTACAAGAGTAGAACAGTCTACTATCACCGCATTTTGAACGCTGAAAAAACAACTAATTATTTTATTACAGAATCACATAAATTAATAGAAAGTGACTGGTTACTCAGAAATTTATTAAATGCATCAACATCTTCCTCACTTTATTATAATATCGGTCGACTGCTAAGAAAATCAGGTTATTACCCTGCTTCATAAAATTATGCCAAAATTTTTTAATTTTTATTATTCGTAATGAAAAAACTGACTTCCTCAATTTGCACCTTGTTTGAAGGACACTATCATCACGGAGTTGCAACACTTTCTAACTCAATTTATAATTCTGGTTTTCGAGGAACAATTTATGTGGGATATAAGGGTGAACTTCCAGATTGGATAATAAAAGGGAATAAAGAAAAAATTGGAAAATGGGACGATGCAATTGTAATAAATACTGCTGATGATTTTAAACTTATTTTTTTACCCTTAGTTACTAGTAACAGTTTAACTAATTACAAGCCTGATTTTATGTTGGAATTATGGCAAGGTCCAGCGGAAGATACAGAAGCATTATTTTATTTTGATCCTGATATAGTCATTTCTGATGTGTGGTCTTGCTTCGAGCAATGGGTTCAGTGTGGCGTGGCAGTTTGTGAAGATGTTAATTCACCTTTACAAGAATACCATCCTAGAAGAGTGGGTTGGCGAAATTATTATAAAAAATATAACGTTACTTTAAAATTTGTAAACTCCATTTATGTAAATGGAGGCTTTATTGGACTAATAAAAAAAGATATTGTTTTTTTAAAGTTATGGATTAATTTACAAGAATTAATGGCAATATCAATTGGCGGATTAGATAAATCAATATTTTCTCAGCAAATTTATAGCTCTAGCATAAAGGAAATGGATGGTTTTAATTATTTTGACACTTCTGATCAGGATGCCTTAAACGCAACAATTGAAGTATTTAATGGCACTATTAGTTATATAGGGAAAAATGGGATGGGGTTTGTTCCTGGCAAAATTATGATGCATCATGCAATAGGACCAAGCAAACCATGGCAAAAAAAATATTTGTTGGCCGCACTCAAAGGGAGACCACCACGAAGCTTAGATACTGCTTACTGGTCAAATAAAAACCATCCTATTTTAGCGCATTCAAATTGGGAAATTAAACGAAAAAAAGCAGAAATGAATATAGCTAAATTTATTGGTAGATTTTATAAGACCTAAGTGTTACTAGTAAATGCTGCAATAAAGCTAATATGTTAGTGATAATCGAAAACAATTTTTTTTAAGAAATAACAGTTATTAAAAATAATAATTAAAATCCTTTGTAACCGCTTTACATTATCTAAAGAATTATTGTTGTTTTCAAATTAAGCTTGTTTATAAAATAAAAATCTTCAAATTAAAGTTTGGAAATTAATTCTTTTAAAAAATGAAGGTTATAGTTTTAACGCCAGTACGAAATGAGGATTGGATATTAGATCAATTTCTACAAATCTGTTCCTTATTTGCGGATCATATTATTATTGCGGATCAAAATTCAACTGATCGATCTATAGAAATTGCTTCAAAATTTGAAAAGGTAGTTCTTATAAAAAATGATAATTTAAATTTTAATGAAGCCGAAAGGCAAAAAATATTAATAGCGAAGGCAAGAGAGTTATACGGATTAGGAAATCTTTTATTAGCCTTAGATGCTGATGAAATAATATCAGCCGATAGTATTAACGCTGCAGGTTGGGAAATAATGAAGCAGGCACCTTTAGGTACAGTATTTTTCTTTGATAAGCCTACGCCATTATTTCAATTTTCGAAAGCACTTAGATATAAGGACGGTTTTCCTCTAGGCTTTAAAGATGATGATTCAGAACATCAGCCAACGTTGATTCATAGTACCCGAATTCCGATTCCACAACATGCATCCAAAATAGTAATACACGACATTTTATTTTTACACCTGTGTTTTGCAAGACCAAATATTCAGTTTAGTAAAAATAGATATTATTGTATTTTAGAAAATATCAATAAGTCAAGCGGACTTCGATTAAGACGATTGATATATAGTTATTATTCTTTAAAAAATTATTTGAATGGTGAATATGAGGCAATAAATCCATTATGGTTTGAAGCTTATGACAAATTGCACATCAATCTTAAAAAATTCAATGAAGAGTCTTATTATTATATGGATTTTGAAGTTTTAAAATTGTTTCAAAAATGGGGCACAAAAAGATTTTTTAATGAACCTATTTGGAAATTTGATTGGGAAAAATGCCGTTTAAAAGCGATTGATTTAAAAATTGAAGGAATTCCTACTGAGCAAATTAAAAAACCTACATTATTGCGGATCTATTTAGTAGACATCACCTTTGCTATCAGCAATATTATTACTTCATTAGTTCGAAAAATACGTAAATAAATTATGGACATACTTTTTATTTGCGGCTCTCTGGAACGTGGGCGTGATGGGGTGGGAGATTATACTCGCCGCTTAGCAGCTGAACTTATTAGAGTAGGACATGGCTGTCAAATTATTGCATTATACGATTCTTATATCAATAGTTTTACAAAAGAAGTGCAAGAGTGTGAAAATAGCTATGTAAATGTTTATAGAATTAGTGTAGATACAGGTTATAAAGCTAGATTGATCTTAACAAATGAAGTTATAGACAAAACTATTCCTGACTGTATTAGTTTGCAATTTGTTCCTTATAGCTTTAGTAAGCAAGGGCTTCCTTTTTGGTTGCCATTCTATTTAAAGAAGTTAAAAGGTAAACATAAATGGCATATTATGTTTCATGAATTATGGATTGGTATGGACAATGAATCTTCGGCTAAACATAAAATTATTGGTAGTGTTCAAAAACTATTAGTTTCTTTAATAGTACAAAGTATTAAATCTGATTTTTTAAGCACACAAAATAAATTATACCAATCCTTATTGGAATTAAATAATATTAAGGTGGGAGTATTGCCAATTTGTGGAAATATACCAGTAAAAGTATTAAAAAGTGAGAGTAAAGAATTTATGCAATTCGTCTTATTTGGAACCATTCATCCTGGAGCTCCATTTAATGATTTCATTGATGATTTAATTAATTTATTGGAAAATATAAAAAGGGAGATAAAATTTGTTTTTATTGGTGAAAATGGATCCGAAATAAATAATTATATAGCGGTTCTTAATAAAAAAAATATTTCCTGTACAATATTGGGCAAACAATCAGAAGATGTTATATCAAGGGTATTATTAGAAAGTACTTTTGGTATATCTACAACACCATATTTTCAAACTGAAAAAAGCGGTGTTTATGCTGCTTATAGAGAACATCAGTTAAATACAATTTGTATTGCTCGTAAATGGACTCCGCTCAGAGGACAATATTGTATACCTCAAATTATTAATTATAAAAAAAACGCATTAAAATTAAGTCCACTTAAGATAGAGCATTTTAGTTTAGAATTGATGGGAAAACAATTTATTACGCTTATCTCATAATTGAAACATATTTCAACATCGCAAGCTTGTAAATAGGAAAAAAAGACCTTAATTTATATAAAAAGCTGCAATAAGTATTTTAAAAAATATACAATTATTAGCGAAACTGTTGCATTTAAATAATTCTAGAAAACACAAATAAGTTTATGAAAGTAATAATTTGTCACCCAACTGCTAATTCTAATGTACGTGCCATAGTTACTAAACTTGCTCAACAAGAAAAACTATATCAATTTCACACATCGATTGCTGTATTTCCTAAAAGCAATTTGGAGCTATTAAGTAGACTTTCACTATTTAATCCACTAAAAAGAAGAACATTTAATCCGATATTAGAAAAATATACAATAACGCATCCTTTTAATGATATAGCACGAACTGTATTTTCAAAACTAGCAATTACCTATTTGACAAAACCAGAAGTTGGATGTTTTAGTGTTGAAAAAATATATCAAAATCTTGATTACAACGTGTCGACTACCTTAAAAAAAGCAAAAGAGAATGGCGTAACAGCCGTTTATGCTTATGAAGATGGTGCCTTAGAAATATTTTTACAAGCAAAGAAATTAGGTTTGATTTGTATTTATGATTTACCAATAGCCTATTGGGAAACCGGTAGAAAATTAATGCTTGAAGAAGAACAGCGGATACCAAAATGGGCACCAACCCTTGGTGGTGGAATTTCAGATAGTAAAGCTAAATTAGAGCGTAAACGAAAAGAGTTAGAATTAGCTGATGTAGTAATAGGACCAAGTTCATTTGTAATTGATTCGCTGCCTACTTGGTCTAAAGATAAAATTAAAATAATATCTCCTTTTGGTTCTCCGCAAAACTATTCGGACAGAATATTAAGCGAAAACAAAAGAGATAAACCATTGCGAGTATTATTTGTAGGATCCATGGGACAGCGTAAAGGATTAGGTGATCTCTTTGAAGCAATTAAACAATTTGAAAATACGTCTATTGAATTAGTTGTTTTAGGCTCATTATTAGCACCAATAGAATTTTATCAGTCTCAATTAAGCAATTTTAAATATGAAGCTGGTCGATCGCATGATGAGGTTTTAAAATTAATGAGAACTTGTGATGTTTTTTGTTTACCCTCCATAGTTGAAGGAAGAGCCTTAGTTATACAAGAAGCAATGAGTCAAGGATTGCCAATTATCATTACACCAAATACGGGCGGAGAAGATTTAGTAATTGAGGGAGAAACTGGTTTTTTAGTACCTATTCGCTCTCCAAATGCCATCGCATCAAAATTAAAATGGTTTTTAGAAAATAGAAATTCATTACATGTAATGGGGAAGAAAGCATCAAAACATTCAAAAAATTATACATGGGATAGTTACAGTGAAACCATTATTGAATCATTAAAAGTAATATTAGATAACCATAAAAATTGAAAAATAAGTAAACCTCGATTCAGTAAGTAAGATGGTAAATTATAGTATTAGTGATCGTTCTGTAAATGTTGATTCATACAACTCTTTAAAAATTGCTATCTGGCTTTATTTTTTTTTATGGATTTTTGAAGGAGCTTTACGCAAATGGGTATTACCTGGTTTAGCAACTCCATTGTTAATAGTAAGAGATCCAATAGCTATTTTTATTATTTTTAGAGCGCTATCTCTGAAAATTGAATTCATAAATAAATATTTAGTATTTGGTTACATATTAACAATATTATCATTAATTGTAACATTAACTTTTGGGCACGGCAATTTATTTGTTAGTCTATATGGAGCACGAATCATGTTACTTCATTTCCCTCTAATATTTATTATTGGCTTAATATTTACAAAGCAGGATATTTTAAGAGTAGGTCATGTTTTGCTTGTATTAAATATTTTTATGACTATAATTGTTTATTTACAATTTATTAGTCCACAATCTGCTTTTATTAATATAGGTTTAGGCGGAGAAGGCAGTGCAGGTTTCTCCGGAGCAATGGGATACTTTAGACCGCCAGGTACTTTTTCATTTATTACTGGATTAGCTTCCTTTTATATTTTTGTATCGGTTTACACATTTTACTTTTGGTTATCTAAAGAAAAAGTTTCCAAAATTTTACTTTTTACAAGTACGATCGCTTTAATCTTTAGTTTGCCTTTGACGGTAAGTCGCACAGCTGTTGGTGGCGTGTTATTAGTTGGCATTTTTGCGTTCATAGGATCGGCTACTACCTTTTCTAATATAATGAAAATTATTTTGACAGTATGTGTGTTGACTTTATTAATTATTGTACTGCAAGAAACCACATCAGCGTTCAATACTGGTAGCGAGGTATTTATGAGTCGCGTAAATACAGCAAGTGATCAAAGCGGAGGTTTTGAAAATTCGTTTTTTGTCAGGGCTATTGATGGTTTTATTAATCCCATTATTAATATTATCAATCTTCCATTATTTACAGGTAATCTAGGAATGGGTACTAATGCAGGCGCACAAATCTTATCTGGTAAAACTGATTTTTTGATAGCCGAAGACGAGTTAAGTAGAATTGCAGGCGAACAAGGACTTTTATTAGGTGGCGGGACTATAATATTGCGTTTAGGTTTAGCAATAAGTTTATTTATAAAATCTATGCAATTACCAGCTCAACAAAAATTACTACCATTAATCTTATGTGGTACAGCATTATTTTCACTAACTCAGGGACAATGGGCACAACCAAGTATGCTTGGTTATACAATTATTGTAACAGGAATTTTATTAGCTAGCATTAATAAAAACAAGGAAATCTTATAAATGAATATTATAATTTTCACACATCCTAAATTCTTAGCCCATCAAAGCATGCCTCGATTTGCTCAGATGCTGAAAGAGGGTATGAAGCAAAAAGGGCATCAAATTATAGAATGGAGTCCCAGACCCTTTTTTATAAAATTAGCTTTCTTAAGCAAAAAATTATCAAAGTGGTTGGGATATTTAGATCAATATTTTGTTTTTCCTATCGAAGTTTCATTAAAACTAATAGCTTACAAAAAAGAAACATTATTCGTTTTTGCTGACAACGCGTTGGGACCTTGGGTAACTCTAGTTAAAAATCGACAGCATGTGGTACATTGTCACGATTTTTTAGCGCAGCATTCAGCCTTTGATTTGATACCTGAAAACAAGATAAGTCAAAATGGAAAATATTATCAAAAATTCATTCTTTGGGGCTATCGTAAAGCCGAAAATTTTATTAGTATTTCCTATAAAACACAAAGTGATTTACATGTATTACTTGAAACTGTACCAAAAGTTTCACACGTGGTTTACAACGGTCTAAATCAAAATTTTGTACCTACACAAAATAAAATTGCTCTAAGGAAGATCTTATCTACAGAATATAATATTGATCTATCTGCAGGATTTGTATTACATGTTGGGGGTAATGCTTTTTATAAAAATAAATTGGGAGTTTTAGAAATATATGATTATTGGTCAAGCCACTATTCAGTTACTATTCCATTGATTTTAGTTGGAGAGTATCCTGAGACAGAAATAATAGCTTTTAAAGAAAAATCAAGTGTTTCAAAGTCGATTCATTTTATAGCAAATACAGAGGATTTAAGATTACAACAATTTTATCAAAGTGCTTCGGTTTTACTTTTTCCATCATTATATGAAGGTTTTGGTTGGCCAATAATAGAAGCAATGGCGTCAGGTTGTCTAGTAATAACCACTGAAAAAGATCCTATGAAGGAAGTGGCAGGTGAGGCTGGTTTCTATATTCCTAAAAAACCATTTGACGAAGCTGGTATAGTAAACTGGAAAAAAATTGCAGCTCAAGAATTACAAAAAGTGATACATCTTTCGCCAGAAGATCATTGCAAAGCAGTTGAGATATCTCTGTCACAATCTAAAAAATTTTTAACGATTGATTTTATGAATGCAATTGAAAAAATTTACTTTGAAATATTAAAAGACAAATGAAAGTTATTCATTACATAGAAAGTATTGATAAAACAGGTGGGGGGACCACAGAATATATGCGCTTGTTAAGCAAGGCTCTAAAAAAGGATATCTCATTTAGCATTGCAACTGGATTTTCAACTGACCCAATTGTTATAGATGGTGTTCGTATAAAATATTTTAACACTAAAACTATACGTTGGTTTACATTGCTTCAAGAATTTGAAAAATATTTGCACGATGAAAGACCTGATATTGTTCACATAAATGGAATTTGGAATCCGCCAAATTGGGGGTTTCAAAAAATGGCGCAACAACAAGGTATCAAAGTAATAATTTCTCCCCACGGTATGTTAGAGCCTTGGATTTTAGCTCACAATTCGTGGAAGAAAAATATAGCTCTTTTTTTATATCAAAAAAAGGCTCTAGAACAGGCAGATCTTATCCATGCTACTGCATCGATGGAAGCCAAAAATATTAAAGATTGCGGCATTAGCAGTCCAATTGAAATAATTCCAAATGGAGTTGACATTAGTGATGTAAAAGAAATTAAAAGTGTGTATGGCACTCAAAAAATAGTTTTTATCTCGCGAATTCATCCCAAAAAAGGAATTGAATTACTAATAAAGGCTTGGCGTAATTGCAATACAACTGGATGGATACTTGAAATTGCTGGAAATGGAGATAAAAATTATATAGCAAATTTAACCGAAAGCGCATTAGATCTAAATAATTTACAATTTGTGGGTAGTAAATATGGCAATGCAAAATGGGAATTTATACGTTCTGCTGATGTAATGGTTCTACCTACTCATAGTGAAAACTTTGGAATTGTAATTGCTGAATCTTTGGCAATGGGTGTTCCTGTCATAACTACTCAAGGTACGCCATGGAGTGATTTAGAAAAATATAATTGCGGCTGGTGGATTAACTTATCTGTTGCAAATTTAGAAATAATAATTAAAAAAATAATTATTACAGATCGCACAAAATTAAAAAATATGGGTATCAGAGGTAGAAATCTTATTTTAGATAAGTATGAAATCACAGAAATATCTAAGCTATTTCTAAATCTTTACAAAACAATTCTTAATTAAAAATAATATCCAAAATTGAATTTATCAAATTATAACCATTCTTTTACTCTTAAAAATAAATTGTTAAGAGTACTTTGGAATATTACTTGGTTCATTTTATTTCGTCCTTTTGCATCCCGATTATTCAAAAAATACAGAGTTTTAGTTTTGAAATGTTTTGGAGCAAAAATTGACTGGTCTTCGCATATTTATGCTTCTGTGAGAATTTGGGCGCCATGGAATCTTAGAATTGGAAAAAATTCTAGTATAGGTCCTGAGTCAGACTGTTATAATCAGGGAACAATAAGCATCGGTGACAATACAGTGATTTCACAAAAAACATATTTGTGTGCATCTACACACAACTATAATAAGACAGATTTCCCATTAATATTAAAACCAATTACTATTGGAGATGGTGTTTGGGTCGCTGCTGGAGCTTTTATAGGACCTGGTATAGTTATTAAGGATTATGCAATTGTGGCAGCTTGTTCAGTTGTATCAAAAAATGTAGATCAAAATACAATTGTAGGTGGGAATCCTGCCAAATTTATAAAATTTAGAAATTTTGAATAAAATACCTATCACTGTGATTGTTTCTGTCAAAAATGAGGCGCTTAATTTGCCTCTTTGTTTGTCAAAATTAAATCGATTTGATCAAATAATAGTTATTGATTCAGATAGTACAGACGATACAAGAGCAATAGCATTAAGCATGGGAGCAGAAGTATTACAATTTAAGTGGAATGGAAAATTTCCAAAAAAGCGCAACTGGGCTTTACAAAATGCTGCTATTAAACACGATTGGGTTCTATTTTTAGATGCTGATGAATTTGTTACCGATGACTTTGTTAATGAGATAGAATTTAAAACTAAAAACCCTAATTACAATGGTTATACAATACAATTTGAAAATTATTTTATGGGTAAAAAGTTAAAATATGGATATGGATTTAAAAAGGCAGCTCTTTTCAAAAAATCTAAAGGAGCTTATGAAAAAATTGAAGAGGATTTATGGAGTTCTTTAGATATGGAAGTACATGAACATCCTGTAATAAAGGGAAAAGTTGGAGTTATAAATGCTAAGGTTGTACATAAAGATTTTAAAGATTTAGATCATTACATCAGTAAACACAATGCTTATTCTACTTGGGAGGCTCATCGATATTACCAACTAAAACAGTCTCATCACCAACATTTGTCTTTAAATCAAAAAATAAAATATGGCCTGTTGAATACTGGTTTGTTACCAGCCTTTTATTTTATGGGAGCCTATTTTTTAAAATTAGGCTTTTTAGATGGGAAAGAGGGATTTTATTTAGCGCGTTTTAAAGCGCATTATTTCTTTCAAATTCAGACAAAAGCTGAATTGCTTAAAGTAAAATAAAATACTTTTTTCAATAATATTATTTTTAAGATAAGTATTAAAATTTAGGTATTATAATGATTTCATAATAATACTTTACCTCTGATCATCTGGCTTAAAATATTAAAATTTTATTTTAAAAATACTTTGACTTTATATATCAAAAAATTTTGGCAGATTTAATTAATGCAGTTTTTGTTTTATAAATCGGTAAAGTAATTACACCCCTAATAATCTAATATTATGAAAGTTTCTATCATTACTGTATGCTATAATAGAAAAACTACAATTGCACAAGCGATTGATAGCGTTTTAAACCAGAGCTATCCTAACGTCGAGTATATAATCATTGATGGTAATTCTACTGACGGTACTCAAGAAATAATTGAGTCTTATCAAGATAAAGTAAATATTTATGTCTCTGAGCCAGATCAAGGAATGTATGATGCAATAAACAAAGGGATTAAATTGGCAACAGGAGATATTATTGGTCTTATGCATTCTGATGATGAGTTTTATGATAAATCAGCGATTAGTAAAATTGTAGCACGTTTTAAATTTGATTCAAGTATAGATGGAGTGTATGGTGATGGTATTTATGTGTCAAATGATAGTAAGGAAAAATTAATTCGAAATCGAATTGGAGGTGCCTTTGATCGTGAAAAAATTAATATAGGATGGCTGCCTTTACATCCTACTGTTTATTTAAAGAAATCAATTATCAGTAAATATGGTTTATATAATTTAGATTTTAAAATAGCTTCAGACACTGAATTTTTACTGCGCTATTTATATCAGCATAATATTAAGATGAGTTATATCAATCAGTATTTTGTAAAAATGCGAATGGGTGGATTAAGTACTAATTCCAAAAGAGTATTTGAAGTTCTACAAGAGGATTATAAAATTTATAAATTTCATGGTTTAAAAGCATTTCAGGTTGTTTTTCTTAAAAAGGCTATCGCCTTTAAGCAGTATATAGCTCACTAATAATAAGCTTTTATATTAACTCTCCATTTCTAATTTTTTAAAAATTCAAGCCAAATTAAATTTGTTGATAAATCTAAGTTCCTTATACCTAACAATTAAATTATTATTACAATGAAAAAAATCCTACTAACCACCATTTTACTGCTTTTATTTATCTTACAATCTTGTACTACAAGAAGACAAATGTTATATGTCCAAGATTTAGATAAATACTCTAACTCGTCTATAACGTATGTTAGCACTGCTATACAACCTAATGATATTTTAAAAATTGATGTGATAGATCTTAACCCAGCGGTAGCAGCACCTTTTAATATTAATATGAATTTAGGTCAAGAAAATTCAATAGATATAATGAAATTAAAAGGATACTTAGTTACACCTCTTGGAAATATTACTATGCCAATTCTCAATGAAATTAATGTCAATAATTTAACACCATCTGATTTAGAAAAAAAAATAAAAGACCGATTAATAAATGAAGGCTATTTAGTAAATCCTACCGTTTTAGTGAGAGTACTTAACAATAAATTCACCATAATTGGGGAGGTAAATTCTCCAGGTGTAATACCTTTTACAGAAGAATCTATTAGTTTAATTGATGCTATTGGTAAGGCAGGTGATCTAACCTATTCAGGAATAAGACGAGATGTGGTATTAATTAGAGAATTAAATGGAAAAAGACAGGTTTATCATATAGACTTGACTACGGCTTCATGGATGCCTGATCCTAATTTTAGAATCAGACAAAATGATATTATTATAGTGAAACCTAACAAACTAAAGGCGAATAGTGGTGGAGTAATAAAAGATCCATTACAAGTTTTAAGTTTAGCAGCCTCGCTTTTAGCAGTCTTTTTGCTTGTAAAATAAAATTTTAGTGATAAAGTCATTTTATTTAAATAAGTATGATCTTATTAAAGTTGCAGAATTTATAAGATTCTATCTTTTAAATAGTAGCTTTTTACTTTTACAATTGTTTCATTTAAAACACAAAATATATCATGGATTTTAAAAAAAGCTTTTTTAGATATTTTCAGTTTTGGCCTTGGATTATGGGGAGTTTACTTTTATGTGTTGGTGGTGCATTCTACTTTCTTAAAACCATGCCACCATCTTATCAAACATCAGCTCTAATCAGTATTGATAAAAATAGACAAGAAGATACAAAGATTAATACTTTTAGTAAAAATGAAGTTGAAAAAAAAGAAGTAAACCTAAGTGATGAAAAGCAGTTAATCAACTCGTATGGATTTTTGGCCAAAGTAGTGGAAGATTTGCACTTAAATATCACCTATTTAGAAAAAGGTACTCTCTTGGATACAAGTGTTGAAGAAATTCCTTTTATAGTAAATAGTACTGTTTCAAATAAATTGTTGTCTAAAAAGAAATACGATATAAAAATAGTGTCAAATGGTTTATTAGTAAGTGATCCAGCTATTAATAAAAGTTATTTAATTCATGGAAATGGAGGACCTCAATCTTTTTATGGCCTGCCTTTCACGATTCAATTGACTCCATTGGGTAAAAAAAATAGTAATCAATTTTTGAGTAAAGAATATGTAGTGAATTTTGAGTCAATAACTCAAGCAGTAAAAAATCTTAAATCAGCACTTATTGTTGAAACATTAGAAGATCAAAATACCAATATGATGTTAAATCATAAAGGAGCAAATCCAGAACTTTCTCAAAAAATATTGAACGAAATAATCGTATCATTAGATAATAATATTATTGAAGGTAAACAAAAACTGTATAACAATACAGTTAATTATTTAAACCAAAGAATAGCAGTTTTTTCAAAAGAAAAAGATTCAATTGAGAGCATCAAAGAAAAATATTTGCAAAATAATGACATATTAGTTATGGACAATTACATAGCTGACAAAACTAATGAAAAAAACAGTAAACAAGAGAGTTCACTGCTAAATAAAAGACAAATTGAATTAACAAAGTATGCGATTAATGATATTAAAAAAACGGGAAATACCTCAGTTTTAGGTACAGGTTACAATTTAGAGGCACCAACAGTTAATCAACTTTTATCCAATTATAATACTAGTGTTTTAGAAAGTGATTTATTATTGCAACGCGCTCAAAAAAACAACCCAGCATACTTGAATATAGTACAGCAATTAAAAACTCAAAAACAAGCTGTCCTTAACACTTTGCAAGGTTATTTAGAGTATTTAAATCAAAATAATATAGCGAACAGATCTGAGCAAAATCGTGCCAATTCAGAAGCCAAAAGTATCCCAACAAAAGATAAAGTATTAGGAAATATTAATAATAAAATTGATTTAAAGGGTGTAACCTATTTAACATTATTACAAAAAAAGGAAGAAGCCACTTTAAATATAGCTGTTTTAGAGTCTAATTTAAAAACCTTAAACGCTCCTGAAACGGATTACTCCACTGTATTTCCACAACCAAAATCATTTATGCTCGGTGCAATTATATTTGGTTTGCTACTCCCTTTGGGAACAATATATTTTAAACTACAGCTTGATACCAAAATCCACAATGAAGAGGATATACAAAATGTATTATCTCATGTTCCATTTTTAGGTATAATTCCTAAAATAAATGCAAAGGATAATTTAGATCATACTGCAAATTCGCGTTCAACAATTGCTGAGGTAACTCGAATTTTATTCTCAAATATTTCTTATTTATTACCGAAAAAAGTGGATAATAAAGGGAATGTGCTATTGTTTTGTTCCGCTAATCAAGGGGAAGGCAAATCATTTTGCGCATTTAATAACGCAGTGACAATTAGTAATCTTAATAAAAAAGTTTTACTCATAGGAGCTGACATGCGAAATCCTCAGTTACACAACTATTTTAAAATCAGTAAAAACATTTCTGGACTTTCAAATTTTTTAGCTAATAAAAGTGAGGATTGGAAAGAATTCGTAGTTAAAGATGCTAGTTATTCCGAAAATTTAGACACATTATTTTCAGGTGAAATACCTCCTAATCCTGCTCAACTATTAACTAATTATAATTTTGAAGCATTAATAGAAGAGGCAAAATCAATGTACGATTTTATTATTATAGATTCGGCGCCCGTACAAATGGTTTCTGATACACTGATTTTTGGTAATCTAGCTGATGTCACCATATTTGTTACTAGATATGATTTTACAGAAAAAAACACATTGATCCAACTTAATAATATGATTAAAAAAAATCAATTAAATAATGTTGGTATTATCATAAATGATGTTAGCAGAAAGAGTGCTTACGGTTATAATTATGGATCAAATTACAATTATAATTATAACGAGATGAGTCTTAAAAAACCTTGGCTTAGAAGATTTGTAAGTTAAATGTTGATTGCACTATTAAAAAAAGCATAGTTAACAATAACAACTATATAATGTCCAAAAATTTAATTGTGTTTCTTTTATTTTTTGTAATCATTATAGTTTTTTACTATTCTTGGCTATCAGATTCTAGTTTTATTTCTGAAAGTTATCTCCCTCAATGGTTATTAGACTGGAGTAAAAAATATTACAATTTAAGGACATCTATTCCTTTTGTGTTTTTTGGTTTTTTACAAGCCGCTTTCTCGCAAATAAAACATTCAAAAAAAAAGAATCGCAGTAAAAACTTAATATTTCTACAAAACTTAGGTATCGCTGGAATTTTCATTTCCCTTGTTGAATTTGTACAATTTTTTATAGACGGTAGAAGTCCAGATTTAATGGATATCTATTTTGGAATCGTTGGAAGTTTAGTAGGAGCGTTATTGTATATTTTTTTTAATAAGCTAATCAAGAATTAAAAGATGCGTAATAGTCATAAAGTCAACTTCATCATTTGCTGTGCTATTTTAGACATGGTGGCTATGCTAATTGGAACTTTAATATTTCTAAAATTCATAAATGAACAGGGAGTCAATGCGCCTGCATTGTATTTCAATAAAATGGTTCTTTTTACTTTTTTTAGCTGGATCTTATCTGTATCATTTTATCGAATGTATCGATTAGAAAATGTTTTTAGTTTAGAAAATTTTTTTCACAATAGTTGTTATGCTTTTTTGGCGCAAAGAATTTTATGGCATGGCTATATGTTTTTATTTCAAGATGATATTTCACAATATTTTTTTACCAAAGCCAACTTATTTCAACTTAGTTTTTTGCTATTCTACTTTTTGTTTTCAAGAATTTTATTTATTGCATTAATTAAACAATTTAAAACTTGGGTCACTAAACCATATACGGTCGCAATTTGGGGATTTAATCAAACAAGTATTGAATTAGCCTCCTACCTAGAAGAGAATTCACTGTTTATTTGCTTTAAAGGAATTTTAAATGAAAATTCTACATTACAGTATATTAACAATAGAGACTTTAGCTTGGCGTTAACTCACGCAATACACAAGGCTTCAGATGAAGAAATTAATGAATTATATATTGTCTCAAAATCTGATCAAATTTTAGATTTGAATTATTTTTTTGAACTTGGAGATCGATACTGTATGCGATTAAAATTCATTCCTGATTTCTCATCAATTTCGAAAATTCATTTTAATAGCTGTAGTTTCAATAATTTCCATGTAATTATTCCTCGATTTGAGCCATTACAAAATCCTTATAATCGCTTAATAAAAAGACTTTTTGACATTATTTTTAGTCTTTTAGTGATTGTCTTTATTCTTTCATGGCTTTATCCTATTATAGCTCTTATTATAAAGCAACAAAGTGCTGGGCCTGTTTTATTCAAGCAATTACGCACGGGTAAAAAAAACACTTCATTTTGGTGTTATAAATTTAGAAGTATGTACATCAATAATGGTGATGAATGTAAACAAGCGGAAAAAGGAGATACTAGAATCACTCCTATAGGAAAATTTCTTCGCCAAACTAGCTTAGATGAAATGCCTCAATTTTTTAATGTTCTAGTAGGCCAAATGAGTGTTGTAGGGCCTAGACCACATATGATACAGCATACTAATGACTACAACAATCATATTAATAATTTTATGGTTCGTCATTTTGTAAAACCAGGGATTACCGGTCTTGCACAAGTTGCAGGACATAGGGGAGAAACTAAAAAAGTATCTGATATGAAAAAACGTGTCAACACAGATATTAAATATGTGCGACAATGGTCCCTTATAACTGATATTAAAATTTGTCTAATGACAGTAATTGTCATCTTCAAAGGAGATAAAAATGCTTTTTAATCAATAAAAATAAAAATTATGAATATTACTTATTATTTAATAGGTGTACTCACAGGATTTTCTCTGAGTACTTTTTTCATCGGTAAAGAATTATATAAATATTATAACAAATATAAAGTCCAGCAAAAACAGTTGGATCGTATATTAAAATTGAATGATAAAATCAAAGAGATTCATAATTTTGAAATAAATGAATCAATAAGTCTATCTAGAAATAAAAGACGAAAAAATTATCAAGCATGGAATGAGCTTACTATTCCCGATAACATCAATAAAGAGTTAGCAACGCACACTTAATTAGAGTTATGTATTTAATCTTACTTACCACTAAAAATTAATTTTTATTACTGTTCCCAAATTTTTATTTAGGCAAATTATAGAAAAAATAGAGTAAAGTTGATCTAAATGATAGCCGATGGAAGATTAATAAAATGTGAAGAAAAAAAGTAATAGTCACTAAGTAGTATTTAATAAATAATAAGTAAATAATCGTGCTATTTACTATGAAAACAAATTTTATTAAATAATTTGACTGTATCAATACTAATTGATTGCTTATTAGGTTAAAACTTAAAAAAGTATTAAAGCTTAAATTTATTTTTTAAAAGGCTTATTAAATAGTAAATGATTGCTTACCTCAACTAAAGCGCAATCTCACATACACATGTTTGATCCCTTTTTTATCGGATTCTCTTTCATCAATTTCTAAAATATCAGTCAGTGATTTTAACATTGGAGTCAATTTTGAAAAGCCATATCGTCTTGGGTCAAATTCTGGTTTTCTTTTTACAATAAGATTTCCCACATCTCCTAAAAATGCCCAACCATCATCATCGCATATATCTTCAATTGTGGTTTCAATAAGCTCAATGGTGGGAATTTCAATTTTAGTTAATGACTTCTCAACTGGTTTTTCAGTTAATTTTTCTACTTGTTTTTTAGTATCACCAGCTGGTTTCTTCGCTTTTTTCTTAATAGCACCATCTAAAACTTCAATATAAATAAAACGATCACAGGCGACAATAAAGGAGTTTGGAGTTTTTTGTTCACCAATGCCTATTACTTTCATGCCAGATTCTCTTAATCGTATTGCTAAACGTGTAAAATCAGAATCACTAGAAACTATACAAAAACCATCCACTTTATCTGAATATAACAAATCCATCGCATCTATAATCATAGCTGAATCCGATGAATTTTTTCCTACTGTATAACTATATTGTTGAATAGGGGTTATTGCATGCTCTAAAAGAACACTTTTCCAACCGCCGGCATTGGGTTTAGTCCAATCAGCGTAAATTCTTTTTGTAGTAGGTGTTCCATATTTAGCAATTTCCTCCATCATTCCTTTGACGTTGCTGTAAGGTACATTATCAGCATCGATTAAAACTGCTAATTTTAATTCTTTAGTATTTTGAGACATATTTTTAAACTTGAAAATAATATTCAAATATACAAAGAATCAGAATAAATAAATTTTTTCAAAATTCATTTTTGATAGTTATTTATTTTTTATAAATGTTTAATGAAACAATCTTATTAGATGTAAATAATATTACCTCATAAAAATTACAATAGAAAATAAAATATAAATTAAGAATTAACTTATCATAAATTACAATTTTAAACATAAAAATAAATGTGCTTATAATTCTTTTATAAATTTTAAATAATTAATTTTGCAACTTCTTAAAATTAGAAATATTACTTAATATATTATGGTAAAAGATTTATTCGAAAGAATTCAAAATAATAAGGGGCCTTTAGGAAAATGGGCTTCACAAGCTGAAGGTTATTTTGTTTTTCCAAAATTAGAAGGTGAATTAGGTCCAAGAATGCAATTTGGAGGAAAAAATATTTTGAATTGGAGTTTGAATGATTATTTGGGACTTGCAAATCATCCTGAAGTTCGTAAAGCTGACACAGATGCAGCAGCACAATACGGCGCTGCTTATCCTATGGGCGCGCGAATGATGAGTGGTCATACTAAATATCATGAGCAATTAGAAAATGAGTTAGCTGCTTTTGTTATGAAAGAATCGGCTTATTTATTGAATTTTGGTTACCAAGGAATTATGTCAACAATTGACGCCTTAGTTACGAAAAATGACGTTATTGTATATGATGTCGATGCACATGCTTGCATCATAGATGGTGTTCGGTTACACATGGGCAAACGTTTTACGTACCGTCATAATGATCTTGAAAGTATGGAAAAAAACTTGCAACGAGCAACTAAACTGGCGGAAGTTACGGGAGGTGGTATTTTGTTTATCACAGAAGGTGTTTTTGGAATGCGCGGTCAACAAGGTAAATTAAAGGAAATAGTTGCGATGAAGCAAAAATATAATTTCCGATTGTTAGTTGATGACGCTCACGGTTTTGGGACACTTGGAAAAACAGGAGCTGGAGCAGGTGAAGAGCAAGATTGTCAAGACGAAATTGATGTCTATTTCTCTACCTTTGCTAAATCCATGGCTAATATTGGTGCTTTTGTTGCTGCTGATAAAGATGTAATTGATTATTTAAAATACAATTTGCGCTCTCAAATGTTTGCAAAAGCATTGCCAATGATTCAAACCATTGGTTCTTTAAAAAGATTACAACTCTTGCGCGATCATCCAGAGTTAAAAGATAAACTATGGGAAAATGTAAATGCATTACAAAGTGGATTAAGAAGTAAAGGATTTAATATCGGAGATACTAATACTTGCGTAACTCCAGTATATCTTGAAGGTAGTGTACCAGAAGCAATGGTTATGGTTAATGATTTAAGAGAAAATTATGGCATCTTTTTATCGATTGTTATATATCCAGTAATTCCAAAAGGAATGATTTTATTACGTGTGATACCAACTGCCCCACATACTTTAGATGATATCAATGAAACCTTAGTAGCCTTTGAAGCAATTAGAGAAAAATTAGTAAATGGTACTTATAAGGAAATTGCATCACGTACTAAAGTTGATTTAGACGCATAAATAATTTTAATGTTGATGGAATATTAAAAGTAGTAAAGCCAAATATTTTATAACTTTTAGGCACAAGAAAAGGATCTAAAAACTTATCGTTTTTAGATCCTTTTCACATTTTAGTCTACTAATGCTATATAAATTTTTTATTTGCGAGTACTTAATTCTCAACTTACCACTTATAGTTCGTTTAAGATCTTTTTATAGATCCTGATCCGCTAACTTTAGTGTCTTTCTTATTGGGGTTCCCTGTATATTTTATTTCTCCCGATCCAGTAACTCGAGCATAAATGGTTTCAGTACAATTGACTGCGTTATCTCCCGATCCAGAAACTGTCACATTAGCGTTTTTAGAAGTCAATTTGCCAGCATCTATATCTCCTGATCCTTTTAAATCGCTATTTATACTTTCTGTATTTCCTGAAAGATTAATATCACCAGAGCCAGTTAAAAGGACATTTACACTATTTGCTTCTATCTTTAAATCTATATCTCCAGAACCAGTAAGTTGAACTGAAAAATTTTCTGATTTAATTGTAGTTTTCCCAACTATATCACCTGAGCCTGTTAAAGAAACATTATTTATATTTTCAATAGGTATAACAATTACAATTCCTTTCCCTTTGCTCGTAGAAATATATTTATTTTTTTCAGTGAAAATTTTTAAAACTTGATTAACAACTTCTATTTTTATCAAGGGCACTAAATTTTCTTCTCCTTTCACTGTAATAGTTCCTTCTTTGCCAGCAACTAACTCAACATCAAAAAAACCAGTGACATCAATTTTTTCATAGGACTTCGTTACTCTTTGCTCCGAAATGAAGTTACCATTGCCTTTTATTTTTTGATTAGAAAACCATTGCGCCTGCGCTAAAGTAGTTACAAGTAAAGCGCAACTAACAAGAAATTGAATTGATTTTTTCATGATAAATTTGATTTTTAATTAATGATTATTGATTTTTAGTTAATGTTACATTTCCATAATCTGAAACTATCGTAAGATAATTATTGTCTTTTTTCTTATAAAATCCGGTATATTTTTTTGAATTGGAAACCACTTCTTTTGAAAAGAAATCCAATTCGCTATTATATTTAAAATTGGCATATCTAAGTAAAATATCAAAATTGAACGTAAAATTAGGGTCAAATCCTATATTAATTCCAGTATAAGATGAATTAATGGAAACTTTATTCGCACTTGCTTTTATAACATCAATTTTTAAGGAGCTGTACTTTGTGCTTAATTTTAATGTCTCATAAACTTCTCCCAAATGGATCGTTAAATAGTTGCCTGAAGCATCTAATGTTTTAATATTATTTACCCTTATCTTACCATATTTGCTATTGTATTTAAGATTATCACAATTCAATATTTCAACATCAGTATAATCTGAAATTAAATCTAAATTTCCCGCATCAATGATCTTTAAATTGGAATATTTTGCATTAATTGTTCCTTTTTTTATAAAAGTAATCGTCGAGTTACTGCAATAATCCATTTGAATAGTACTATCATTCCATAATTTTCCTGAAATCACTTTTCCGTATTTACATTTTATTTCTGCATGACCATACAAGTCATTAGTAATTATATTGCCATACTTATTACTCAATTTAACATGTCCATTTTTTGGAATTTTAAGACTATAATTGATTTCAAAACTAGTATTTCTGCTTTGATTTTGATAACTAGAATTACCAAAAATTGTGGTGGCAGATATGATTGCCTTAAGAGCACTTATTTCAACATCTATATCATTGATCTTTTGATTTACCCACTTTTCATTATCACCACTAACCTTTATAGTAATGGCTAGCTCTATTTTATCCTCATTCCAAGTTGTCACTGAAATAGTTCCATAAGAATTTTCAATTGCAAGGGTGGCATCTGGATTTACTATGTACGCTTTATTAATTTTTTTTTGTTTGGAATAATTAAAATAATTTTCAGCTGAAAATCCTAACCATGGAATTATTAGAAGTAAAAATAGCATTTTATAAAGTCTTTTCATTTTGAATGTATATTAATTGGTCATTTTTTTCGACATGTTTTAGTACGGACTGTAGGAAAGAAATTCTAGTTTGAAGATTACTTAGCATGGCATAAATAATCTGTTTGCTTTCACCATTTCTCTCTAACTCTTTTATGATTTTTTCGTAATCCTGATCTAAAATTTTCATCTGTTTCAATGCATCAGCTATAATCTTTTTGTTTTCTGGAGATTTTTTTTCATTTAGTTTTTCTAATTCTTTATTAATTATAATTGTAAAAATAGAATCAGTTTGTTTTGTTTCTTTAGAAGCAAATTGAAATTCGGTTATTTTATTTTTCTCATTATAAAATAAAGAAAGTCCAAAAAACAGCATAATACATGCAGCGATCGCCAACAGTAAAAAATAGTTTCGTAAATATTTTATACTACTTAATTTAACCATAAAACGTTCTTTATGTCCAGTATTAAGTTCTTCAATATCCCATTGATTATCAAATTTTTTAAATAATAATTCTAAATTTTCATCTTCCTTTTTCATAATTCTTTTATTTTTTTTCTTAAGGATTCCTTTGCTCTGCTTAACGTTGTTCGAGAATTCGCGTAACTTATATTTAAAATCTCACTAATTTCTTCTGAGTCGTATCCTTCAATATAAAATAAGGTCAGCACCATTCTATAATTGTATTTTAAGGAATTGATGATTTCTAAAACTTGCTTAATTTTAAGTTCATTAAAAGATTCGTTTTCTGCTACATCAGCAGTAATCTCCTCAATCTTATAAAGAGTCGATTCAAAATCCTCTGTTTTATATTGATTATTTTTTTTATAAAAATCGATACTACAGTTTACAATAATTCGCTTTAACCATGCTCCAAAAGCGACTTCCTGTTTAAAATCATTTATTTTATTAAATGCTTTTAAGAAACCTTCTTGCATGACATCTTCGGCATAATGGGCATCCTTAACAATTCTAAACGAGACATTATACATGGCCTTAGCATAGCGATTGTATATCTCGCACTGCGCTTTTTGATTCTTCTGCTGGCAAAGCAAAATCAATTCTTCGATATTATATTGTTTGAGAGTCAAGCAGATCTGTGTGATTTATAATAAAGACGTAGAAAATTTTATTATGTTACAGTTTTAAAATTTAAAATCTATTTTTACTTACACAAAAAGGATAACCGGTACATTTTATACTATGGATTCCTATGCTTATGGATTTATTGTATATTATATTTAAGTTAAAAATTATTTAAAACTATGAAAGCTAAATTAATAATATTAATCATAACAATTTTCAGTATTGTATGTTGTAACACCATAATGAACATTAGTAAAGCTGACAATGATAATAATATTACTGAAAAATACTGGAAATTGAAAACATTGCAAGGTAGACAGGTGTCAATGACTAAGAATCAAGAACGTGAAATTTTTATTACTTTGAAAAAAGCAGATAACACTGTCATAGGTTTTGCAGGTTGTAATATATTATCAGGAAGCTACACTTTAGATGAAGGTAATAGAATAAATTTTAGAAATGTGGCAGTGACAATAAGAGCCTGTCCTGATGTGAACATAAATGAATCGGAGTTTTTGGAAGCTTTTGAATTGGCTGATAATTATACTATTGTAAATGATGTCTTAACACTAAATATAGCACGTGCACCATTAGCCGTTTTTGAAGCTGTTTATATGAATTAATAGTCTTCTTTTTAGAGGAATGTAGACCAATAATGTTAAATTAGAAAAGGTTTAGAATATTAAAAAAAAAACAAATTGACTTGAATAAATAAATTTTTATTGACAGCGTTCAGTAGTAATTTGGTTTATCAACGGTAAGAAGAATTTTGGAGTTATAAAAAGATGAACGAAATCAGTTTGTTTTCTTATAACTCCAAACTGCTAGTCCATTCATCAAAATAGCGTAGGCGCTAATGATAGCAAACTGTGGCACAATGTCAGAAAGACCAGAGCCTTTAAGCATTACCATGCGCATAACTTCCACAAAATAACGAATTGGATTAATTAGTGTTACATTTTGTGCCCATATTGGCATACTCTCAATTGGGGTAAATAAGCCACTCATCAATATAAAAATCACCATAAAAAACCAAGCGATAAACATAGCTTGTTGCTGAGTATCGGTATGATTAGATATAAAAAGACCTATTCCTAGCACTAAAAGTAAGTAAACCGCTGTGAAAAGATACACCACCAAAATATTTCCCAACATGGGAACGTTAAATATCAATTTAGCAATCACCAGACCAATTGTTAAAATAACTAGTCCTAATATCCAGAAAGGGAAAAGTTTTCCAATAATAAATTGATATTTTTTTATTGGTGTAACATTAATCTGCTCTAATGTTCCTAGTTCTTTCTCTTTTACAATATTCATTGAGGATAGAAATAAGGTGAGCATTGTTACCAATAATACCAAAATACCAGGTACCATAAAGGTTTTGTAATTCAAAGTGTTATTATACCAAAAAGAGGGAATCACAAGAATATTTTCGGGAATTTGTGTAGTATTTGAGAAATTCTGAGACTGTGTTTGAATATTTTTGTTGTAGGTATTTATTATTTGTGACACGTAAACATTCTCAACTCCTGCTGTTGCTGCATCAATCGCATTTATAATAACTGAAATATTTGTTTTTTGTTCCTTTTGTATATCACGATTAAAATGTACTGGGATGTTTACAATAATATTTGTATTTCCTTTTTGCATTTCTTCAATTGCCTCTTTTTCAGAGAAAAAAGGAGCAGTCATTTTAAAGTAGGTGGATGCTTTAAAAGATTGTATTAGTTCTCTTGACGCTGCGCTTTGATCATTGTCAACAATCGTTATATTGATATTTTTAACGTCGAAAGTCGCTGCATTTGACAAAATTAATAATTGTAAAATAGGCAAAATAAATATAAGTCGGAGCATATTTTTATCTCTAAAAATTTGCTTGAATTCTTTTTGCACGATGAATAGTATTGTTTTCATTTAGAAGTTTTTAATTGTAGCTTTTGGGACATCGCTATTCCAATCTAATCTTATATTTCTTTATACTTAGCGCAATAAAAAACACAGTCATTCCTATTAATACTAAGGTTTCTTTCCAAATATAATCTATACCAACTCCTTTTAGCATAATCGCTTTTACTATGATAATAAACCATTTTGCTGGAATAATGTTGCTTATTACTTGCATCGGCAATGGCATGCTATTTATTGGAAATATAAAGCCTGATAAAATAATTACTGGTAGCATTAAACCCATAAGTGATAGCATCATAGCGGTCTGTTGCGAATCAGATATTGTGGAAATTAATATTCCTAAAGAAAGTGCCGAGATGATAAAAAGAATACTTTCAAACATTAAAAGAAAGAGACTTCCATTAATAGGCATTTTAAAAACAAAATAGCCCAACAATAATATTACTATAGCATTAATAATAGAGAGGAAAATGTAAGGAAAAACCTTGCCAACAATTACTTGAAATGGTTTTAAAGGTGAAACGAGAAGTATTTCCATAGTGCCTAACTCTTTTTCCCGTGTGATGGAAATAGAGGTCATCATTGCTGAAACAAGCATTAAAATTACAGTCATTACACCTGGAACAAAATTAAAAACACTTTTAAGTTCTGGATTATAAAACATTCTCGATTGTACATCGACTTTTACTTCACTTGTATAGGCTTGTTTTTGTTGCATTTGATAATTCTGGATCACTGCTGCACTATAATTGGCTATAGTATTAGCAACGTTAGGCTCAGTAGCATCAGTGACAGCTTGTATTACCGCAACCTTTTTAGTAACTAAATTTTTACTGAAATCGGGTTCAAAAATAAGAACTGCTTTTACTTTTCCTTTTTTAAACTCGGATTCTATTTCTCTTTCTGATTGAATTTGATTTTCAATATTAAAATAAGGAGAGGATTTTATTTTGTTTATTATTTTTTGAGTTTCTACATCATTAGAATGATCTAAAATAGCAATATCAACATTGTTAATTTCGTTTGTTATAGCAAAACCAAAAAGTAAAATTTGGGCAATTGGCATACCAAAAAGGATAAACAAGGATCGTTTGTCACGAAATATGTGATAGAATTCTTTTTTTATAAAACCGATGAATCTTTTCATAGTATTTTTTTTAGCTTCGCAGGCAATAAATCACAAAGTTTTTAGCATTTTTCATACACAGATTATTTACAAATTTATTATGACCGCAAATTCGCAGATTTTTTTAAAGTAATATTAGCTACGGAGTTACAAAGTTTTTATTCTTTTGAAATACAGTTTTCACAGATTTTTTCAAAATTAAATAGTACCGCAGATTCGCAGATTTTTTTTTAAAGTAATATTAGCCACAGAGCCACAAAGTTTTTATTCTTTTAAAAATGCAGATCTCACATATTTTTTCAAAATTAAATAATAACGCAGATTCGCAGATTTTTTTTTAAAGTAATATTAGCCACAGAGCCACAAAGTTTTTATTCTTTTAAAAATGCAGATCTCACATATTTTTTTAAAATTAAATAGTAACGCAGATTCGCAGATTTTTTTAAAATGATATTTGCCACTGAGCCACAGATTTTTTATTCTTTTAAAAATGCAGATTTCACAGATTTTCACAGTTTATTTAGTCCTTGATGTTATCGTAAATTTTAAAATAGCGTATTGTAAACTTTTCTATTTTTCTTTCCGATAAAGTCTTAACAATTAACACTTAATACTTCATCCTTCATCTTTCATCTTTCATCTTTCATCTTTCATCTTTCATCTTTCATCTTCCATCTTTCATCTTTCATCTTTCATCTTTCCTCTTTCATCTTTCCTCTTTCCTCTTTCCTCTTTCCTCTTTCCTCTTTCCTCTTTCCTCTTTCCTCTTTCCTCTTTCCTCTTTCCTCTTTCCTCTTTCCTCTTTCCTCTT
>NZ_JAXCIA010000023.1:0-54614 GCF_035985025.1 Flavobacterium sp. PL11 | reverse complement strand
CAAGAGGTTATAGAAATTCGCAGAATTTCATAAAGATGGTGTATTATTTAGGAAATGCCTAAAATATATAATTCCACTAATTTAGGCGAAGAGCCTTAATTTCTTGGTAATTCAATTCTAGCTCCCAATCGGTAATAAAATTAGTTGGATAGTTTGCTGCCACATAATCAAGTAACGACTTTGGAATAACTGTATTTGGTAATTGTGCTATCCCATCAATATCAATGATGGTGAACGCGCTGTTAAATTCTAATTTTAAACCTCTGGTCAAATAAATTTCGTACGTTATCACAGTTAAGTCTTTTTCCTTTTCTGCTCTAATAATAGTATTTGTTGGAAAATATGTTGAAATATAAGTCTTTATTGCTAAAGGAATTTCTGCATCAGTTAATAAAATGTCATTAGAATTGTAACCATCATCAACACGGATGAAATTTCCGTTTAAGTCAAACTCTAATTCTAAATTATTGTTCAATTCAACTTCTTGATAATTCGTTTCTAAATCCCAATCCGTAATAAAATTTGCAGGATAATTAGCGGCTACATAATCAAGAATTGTTTGAGGAATTACTGAATTTGGCAATTCGGTTACTCCATCGATATTGGTAATTAGCAAGGCACTATTAAATTCTAAATTTACATTTTCGGTCAAATAAATAGCAAAAGTTATGCTGCCTGATTCTGTTTCTTTCTCGGCTCTAATTATTTCATTAGTAATAAAATGTGTCTCAACGTAAGCTTTTATAGCAATTGGAATTTCTGCATCTGTAAGAAGTTCTTTGCTCGTATTTTCGTTGTCACTACTACAAGATGTAAGGACTGTTAAAAAACTAAAAAAGGCAATTATTGGTAATTTTATGGTTGTTTTCATTTTTAAGTTTTATAAAATTAATTTACCGCTTTTTGAATACACAACTTGGAATTCTTCATCCCATTTTTCAAGATCAATAAGATACTTTTCTGTTCCGTTTTCAATTATTTTTTTGACGTCATCGATGCGGTATTCACCATATTTATTTTTAACCGCTTTTGCAACTGCTTTCGGTAAATCTGATTTACTTATTTCTTTGGTATATTTAACTAATTTTCCAGAAGCATTGAACAAAGCGTCATAATCAGTAAACCAACCAATTTCAAAATCTACTTGGTATAATTCACCTTGTCGTTCCCATTCTACATCATTTGCTTTTGGAAATTCTTTTTTAAAATTGTTCATTATAACTGAAGGAACTTGACTTGATAGCATGTCTTGTGCGAAAGTTGTTCCCAATCCTAAAAAAAATAAGGCTACTAATTGAAGTGTTTTTGTCTTCATCTTTTATGTTTTTATTAATTATAAGACAAATTTAGCAGTCGATTATGGAAAGAATCTGGAATTTAAGAATTGACACGAATATTTTCAAAATTTATTTTAAAACAATGTTGATTTTTAATAAATTCATACGATAAATCAATAGTATATAATTTACAAATAGAATGACAAACCGCTAAACCAAGTCCAGTACTTTGACTATTAGCTTGATTTTTTACAAATCGGTTAAATATCGTTTTGGCATCAAAGTCTAATTCTTTTCCTGTATTACAAATTATAAATTCCTTAGGAGTAATTTGGACTGCAATTTCTCCATCATTTACATTATGAAAAATAGCATTCTTGAGTAAGTTTGAGAGCAATATTTCAAATAAAGAAATATTCATGACAACCTTTACATCAGCTTTTTCCTGGCAACTTATAATAATATTTTTAAAATCAGCAAATTCTTGAAAATTAGACTGTATTTCTATAACTTTTTCGTTAAGATGAATTATTTTTTGCTCTATGAATTGTCTGTTTTCAATTTTAGTAAGTAATAAAAGAGTTTTGTTAAGGTTTTTTAAACGATCTGAAATACGAATTACTGCTGCAATTGTGTTTGCGTCTTTTTCGACTAAATTTTCCGATTCTAACAAAAGTTCTAACTTAGCAATAATAATGGCAATAGGTGTTTGCAATTCGTGCGAAGCGTTTTCTGTAAATTGTTTTTGTGCCACATACGTTTCTTTTGAATGTTTAATCAAAGCAGTAGAAGCTTCTTGCAATTGTATAAATTCTTTAGTTTTGGTAGCAATTTTAAAAGTAACTTCATCTGTATCTAATCGATATGTTATTAAGTGATTTAAAATATCATAAAAAGGATGCCAAATTTTACGCAAAATGACATTATTTACAATTATTATACTTGTAATTAAAACGATAAATAACCAAAACACATTCCAAAAAGATTCTTCAATTAAATCATCTTCTTCCACTAAAGATGAAATTATTTTTAGGCGATAATACTTGTTTTCATGTTCAAATGCAGTATGCAGAATTCGCACGGGTTCTAAATCGTCTTCATTCAATCGGAACATTAATGTGTCTTTGTAAATGTCTTTTAATGTAAAGGCTTTTTGTTTTAAAACGGGATGAATTACAAAGTTGTTTCCTCCAAAATCGTCTTGAAAAAGTAGAGTAGAATCTGTAGTTACTTTCTGGAGAATTAATAACCTGTTGTTGTCTAAACCGTCATCAATACTGTCTCTGATTTCGTCTTTTAAATTTACATAAAAAAGAACAGACCAAATGCCTATAATTAGTAAAAAAGCAAAAGAAAGATATAAAAGGGAACGGTTTAACAGTTTCATTTTTCCGACAATTTATAGCCAATTCCATAAACTGTTTCTATGATAATTGTAGCGTTGGCTTCTTCTAATTTTTTTCGTAAATTTTTGATTTGGTAATATATAAAATCAAAATTATCAGACTGGTCAATGTAATCACCCCAAACGCGTTCAGCTAAAGTAGTTTTAGTTATGAGTCGATTTTTATTAAGTAAAAAATAGTTTAAAATATCAAATTCTTTCCGGTTTAAATGGATGTTTTCACCGGCAACATTCAAAACGCGTTCATCGATGTCGAGCACGGTATTTCCTGCGTCAATTTGATTTTTACCATTAAAATCTTTTCTTCGCAAAACTGCTTTTATACGTGCATTTAATTCAGCAATGTGAAAAGGTTTAGTTAAATAATCATCCGCACCTAAGGCCAATCCATTTAATTTATCTTCCAAAGAGTTTTTAGCAGAAATAATAATAACATTTCCCGCTTTATTTCTCTTTTTTAAATTTTTAAGAAGTGATATACCGTTTCCAAAAGGCAACATAATATCTAATAAAATGCAATCGTAATCATATACTAAAATTTTTTCAAAGGCAGCATTATAATCACTAGCAGTTTCTACGGTATATTTCTCCCTTAAAAGCGATTCTTTAATGGTTTCCTGCAATTCCATTTCGTCTTCAATTACTAAAATTTTCATACGGTGAAATTAAACATGAATTCTGGAAACAAATAGGAATTTATTACTTATTTGATTTCTAATTTTCTAGCATTAATAAACGTTTTATGTTTAAGTGAAACTTCGTCGCTTCTGTCTTCTGGATAATGCGCCCCGTTCCATTGATACGTAGAACGCTCAATACGCGAAAGAGTGACCAGATGACGTCCTACAACGTAGCAAAGCATCGCAACATCATTATTAGAACCGCTTTGATTTACTAGATAATCTTCGTAATCTTTTTCCCAAAGATGTTTTAACGTTATTCATCTACTGGTAATTCAAGTTTTTTTTACCGTGCGAAAGCCAAAATCACAACGTTGCCTATACCATTATCCGTTTTATGAAAAAAAAGTTCTTTTCATTTTAAAATAATATCCCATCCCATCCTGTCTCAATAACTCTCGTCTCTATTTGGTTTGTAATTATTGACTAAATTCCATTTGTGTAGACTGTCTTTGATTGAGGAAACTACCTTTTTACTGATTATTTTGTTAAGGACAACAAACGAACCAATTTTTAAAAAGAAATGAGTTGTAGGACTTAATTTTACAATGTTTAGAATGATTTTTTCTGCTCGATTTTTTATTGGTTTTTGATATTGATCAACAAAATTCTCGTTAACTTTTGGCCAATTCCCACCACAAGAGAAAGTAGGTATTGGAAAAGAATCTGCTGCACTTGCAGACTTAAAAATTGGAATAATAGGATAGCTTCTTTTTCCATTTGAATCGACTATCACATACTGGCTTTTGTCGACAGTACGATAACCTTCGGCAAATATTAAATTTGCCTCTAACGCCTCTTCTGGAATGGTAAAATACTTTCTCAAAAACATTTCGCAGTTGTATTTTCCTAAAAAGTAATCATGAATTCTAAATTCTTTATTTAGAAAACCACCAAACCCGCCCATTGTACCGCATGCAATGGCTTTTTCGCCAAAAAAATCTTTGAGCACACCTTCATTATCTTCTCTTTTTCGAGAGGGAGAAATTATAAATTGACTAGCATCATCTTGTTCCATTGCGCTGCGATAATTCAATGGTTTTGCACGCATTTGAGCCGTCATTGCAGAGAAAGTTTTAGATAAGATATTAGTCAAATTTTGGCTGTAATCAAATTCAGATTTATCAGTACTCGGAAAAGGATCAATCATCAATACGGTGTTCTCAAAGCTTTTATAAATAGTATTAATTTCATTTAAACACTCTTGTTTTTGATCTCTACTCAAGGCGTTATATTTCAATTTATTTTGTTCGATTGTAATAGTATCTAGTATATCTCTCACTTTCTCAAAGGGTTCATTGTTGATCATTCCACCATCTACATTAAGCGTTTTTTGTTCTTTTTCAATCGGAGTATTTTGAAAAATATCCTTTAACCACGGAATTGCATTTACATAAATCGCCTCTCTTTCTACAATTCGAGATTTGAGTCCAATAGGAAATGCGCCTGTCGCCATTGCTGCTTCTCTTGCGGTTTTGACATAAGAGCCCGTTTTAAAATTCAATGGCATCCAGCCTGGAGTTGAAGGTGTTGTGGTACTGTCGTCAAAAAGCTCAAAACAGGCATAATCATTATGTACAGTCATATTGTACTTTTCTTTTCTATTATAACCGCTAAAATTAATGTTATATTTAAAACCGTTTAAATTAGAGAGAGTAGCAAATATCTTCACTGGCATTTCAAAAAAAGTAGGTGCATCTTTCCATGCTTTTCCATCACACTGGATCATATTTGTAGCTATATCGTCTATAAAATCAGAATTTAATAAGGCAACTACATTGCCAGAGGAAATGTCTGAGGTATCCAGCATTTTTCTAAACATATCTTTATCAACTAGATCTACCCAACTGTGATATAACTTGTTTTCAGGATGCTCATCTAAAAGATTTGTATCATTAGGTAAATCAACAGGCACAATTTCATTGTTTAAAGTGGTAGCAGTCAGTAAAGCAGTCATTCCCCCTGCAGAAGCGCCACCCATTACTGGTATCACTACTTTGTGCGAAGGTATGTTTGGCTGTCCTTTCTTTTCTTCCCATTCGCGCAATGCTTCCATTAAATAATCCATTACACCAGCTGTATAAGCTCCTGCAGAGACTGCACCCGCCATGCATATCCCAATTCTGAAAGTTTTATTTTCCATAGGTAGATAATTTTAAGTTTATATTGAATAACGAGTTGCCATCTTAAATTTTAATATAGGATTGAGAATTATAAATCTTGTATAACACTTTGATTTTAAGTACTATGTAAATGTAATGATAATGCTAATTCAAAATTATTTTTTTAACGTGAGAAGTTGGATGTTGCTATTTTGTTTTTGGCGTAAATAAAAAAAGCGCTCTCTTTCGAGAACGCTTTGTACACATAAATAAAAAATATTAGATTTTATCAATCCATTTTCTAGCATTTACAAAGGCTTCATGCCAAGGCGAAACCTCATCATTCCTGTCTTTAGGATAATTTGCCCAGTTCCATTGAAAAGTAGAACGCTCAATGTGTGGCATCATCACTAAATGTCTTCCTGTGGCATCACAAAGCATTGCTGTGTTATAATCAGAGCCGTTTGGATTTGCTGGATAACTGTCATATCCATATTTCGCTACGATATTGTAATTTTCTTCGCTTAATGGCAAGTCAAATTTTCCTTCACCATGTGAGACCCAAACTCCTAATGTCGATCCAGCCAAACTAGACAACATCACTGATTTATTTTCTTGAATAGTCACCGATGTAAATATACTCTCGTGCTTATTACTAAGATTATGAAGCATTTTGCCATGCACTTCATGTTCTGGATTTACTAGCTCAAGTTCCATAAATAATTGGCAACCGTTGCAAATTCCTACTGATAAAGTATCTTCACGTTTGAAAAAGTTCATTAATGAACTATTTGCTTTTTCATTGTATTTGAAAGCGCCGGCCCAACCTTTAGCAGACCCCAAAACATCTGAGTTAGAAAATCCTCCCACAGTACCTATAAACTGAATATCTTCCAGATTTTCACGTCCCGAGATTAAATCGGTCATGTGAATGTCTTTGACATCAAAACCAGCTAAGTACATCGCATTTGCCATTTCACGCTCTGAATTACTTCCTTTTTCACGAATGATGGCGGCTTTGGGCTTCTCGACTGCGCTCGAAGTGACAGGTAATCTACCTGTAAAGTGTTTAGGGAATGTGTATTGTAATGGTTGGTTTTTGTAATTATCGAAACGCTCTCGAGCCATCCCATTTTTAGATTGTTTTTGGTCTAATAAAAATGAAGTTTTAAACCAAATATCTCTGTATTTTACGATGTCTAATTTGCAGTGTCCAAAGTTTAAAGTGGCATCTGTAGTAGCGGATCCTAATTTGTAGAAAGCAACTCCGTCTGCGTTTAATTTAGCTTCGATAGTCTCATTATTTTTCGCTTGGAAAACAATTCCGATATTCTCAGCAAATAAATACTTGATGATGTCTTTTTCTTCAAAAACAGAGAAATCTATTTTAGCTCCTAAATTTACATCAGCAAAACACATTTCTAATAAAGTAGTAATCAAACCACCGCTTCCTATGTCGTGTCCTGCAAGAATTTGATCGTCTAAAATTAATTCTTGAATGCTGTTAAATGCTTTTTTAAAGAAAGATGCTTTTTTTATAGTTGGTGCATCGTTTCCTATTTCATTTAATGTTTGTGCAAATGACGAACCTCCTAATTTGAAATCATCTTGCGACAAATTAATATAATAAATAGAACCACCGTCTTTCTGAAGGACAGGTTCCACTACTTTTTTAATATCGATACAGTTACCACCTGCCGAGATAATTACCGTTCCGGGCGCTATTACTTCGTCATTCGGATATTTTTGCTTCATCGAAAGCGAATCTTTTCCTGTTGGAATATTGATTCCCAATTCTATTGCAAAATCGGAACAAGCTTCAACAGCGGCATACAAACGAGCGTCTTCACCTTCATTCTTGCACGCCCACATCCAGTTAGCCGATAATGAAATTCCATCCAAACCTCCTTTTATTGGTGCCCAAATAATATTCGATAGGGATTCTGCAATTGCAGTTCTTGTTCCAGCAACTGGATCAATTAGAGAGGCAATAGGAGAGTGCCCAATTGATGTGGCAACACCTTCAATTCCTTGATAATCTAATGCCATTACTCCTACGTTATTCAGTGGTAATTGCAAGGATCCAGCAGTTTGCTGTTTGGCTACTTTTCCGCCTACACAACGGTCCACTTTATTTGTCAACCAGTCTTTACAAGCCACTGCTTCTAATTGCAATACTTGCTGTAAGTAAGTCGAAATGTTTTTTACAGAATACTCTAATGGCGCATAGTTGTAAGTAATTTTTTTATCGTTCATTACCGTTTTTGGAGAACTTCCAAAGAAATCTTCTAAAGCATAATCCATTGGTTTAGCGCCAGTAGATTTTGACTCAAATGTAAAACGGTGATCAGCTGTTACATCACCTACTTGATACATAGGAGAACGTTCTCTATCGGCCACTCTTTGTAATAAATCAATGTCTTTTTGACCAATTACTAAACCCATTCTTTCTTGAGATTCGTTACCGATGATTTCTTTTGCCGAAAGGGTAGGGTCACCCACAGGCAATTTATCTAAATCAATTAATCCGCCTGTTTCTTCCACTAATTCTGAAAGGCAGTTTAAGTGTCCGCCAGCACCGTGATCGTGAATGGAAACAATGGGGTTGTTGTCGCTTTCTACAAAGGCTCGAATGGCATTAGCAGCGCGTTTTTGCATTTCTGGATTCGAACGCTGTATTGCGTTCAACTCAATTCCTGAACCAAAAGCACCAGTATCTGCAGATGAAACCGCAGCACCACCCATTCCGATTCTATAATTTTCTCCGCCTAAAATAACAATTTTATCGCCTTCTTGTGGTTTTTTCTTAATTGCTTGATCTAATTTTCCGTATCCAATTCCTCCCGCTTGCATGATTACTTTATCGTAACCTAACTTTCTACCCTTTATGCCAAACTTGTCAAAGTGTTGATGTTCGAAAGTTAAAACCGAACCCGTAATTAAAGGCTGTCCAAATTTATTTCCAAAATCAGAAGCTCCATTAGATGCTTTTATTAAAATATCCATTGGAGTTTGATACAACCATTTTCTTTCTTCCATTCCATTTTCCCAAGGTTTTTCATCCTGAGCGGTGTCGAAAGGTTGCAATCGCGAATACGAAGTCATATAAACTGCAGTTCCTGCCAGTGGCAACGAACCTTGTCCTCCAGCTAAACGATCGCGAATTTCTCCTCCTGAACCTGTTGCAGCTCCATTAAAAGGTTCAACAGTTGTAGGGAAATTGTGTGTTTCTGCTTTTAACGAAATAACCGAATCAAATTCTTTGATTTCGTAATAGTCAGCTTTATCAGCAGTTTTTGGAGCAAATTGTTGCACTCTTGGTCCTTTTACAAAAGCAACGTTATCTTTATATGCCGAAACGATGTCGTTTGGGTTTTCTTGTGATGTTTTTTTGATTAATTTAAAAAGAGATGTTTCTTTTTCTACACCATCAATTATAAATGTTCCATTAAAAATTTTATGACGACAATGCTCTGAATTTGCTTGTGAGAAAGCAAAAATTTCAGAATCAGTTAGTTTTCTATCTAACTTAGCTGACAAATTTTCTAAATATTCAACTTCGTCAAGGCTTAAAGCTAAACCTTCTGTTTTATTATAACCATCAATATCTTCAATTTCTAAAATGGATTCAGGTTGTACATTAATAGTAAATATATCTTGATTTAACTCACTATATTTCTGCGAAAGCATTACATCAAAATCCGTGAATTCTTCACTTACTCTATAAAATTCCTCAATTCGAATGATTCCTTTTATACCCATGTTTTGAGTAATTTCAACGGCATTAGTGCTCCAAGGGGTAATCATTGCGGCACGTGGTCCAACAAAAAAATCCGTCAATACGGATTTTTCAATTTTATTTGAGTTGGCAAAAAGCCAGTTTAGTTTTGAAATGTCTTTAGCTGACATATTGCTTATGCTTGATATTTTTTGAGTTTGCTTCGTCAGTTCACTGTCAATCGTGTGCACTGCAAAGACAGTTTTGCTTTGGTTTTCAAAGAAATGGATCATTGTTGTGTAGTTTGTTGTATTGCAATGCAAATTTAGTTTAAAAAAATAGTACGAGCAAGGATTAAAATTTCAATTTTAAACGATAAAACTACCTGTTTTAAATTTTTAAATTTAAATTTTATAAATTTATTTTCTAGACGAATTTGGTTAACTAAAGCAATTTAATTAGAATGTTGATATCTTAAATAACTTCCAATGGAGGCAAAAATTAATGACTAAATTAAAGTTGAAGTACTAATTAAATGATAAGAGCGGCAATAAATGCCGCCCTTATTTGAATAACTGCAACTGTAAATTAATTTACAATTAGTTTTTTAGTAACTGAATTGGTTTCATTTTTTATTTTAATCAAGTAAAATCCTTTTTGGAGATTATTTATAGTAGCTGAAGGACTGTTGCTAAATTCATTCTCATAAACTTGCTGCCCAAGAATCGTAAATATCTGAATAGTGTGCTTTTCAGCTCCATTACTAAAATTAATTTTTACAGTTCCAGTTGATGGATTGGGATATATTGTAAAATCATTTGAATTAACATCGCCAGTTGATAAATTAGTTATCGAGTGAGCGCCAAGTCCGTTGCAAACGTCTTTACCGTAAGCATCCCATTCAGCAGTTTCATTATAAGTTATATTTGGAGCTGAAATGCTTGGTTTTCTTCTCAAAGTTACATCAGCTGCAAAATTGTTACTTGATCCTCCATTAAATGTTCCTATAATATCAATTAAAACACCATTTTTGAACAAACCTATAGGATCATTACCATTATAAAGCTCTGAGCTAGTCGATAGCAAATTAGCATTTGCAGCAGTATAACAGGTTGTAGAAATTCCTGGATCAACTATTAAAAATACTTGACCAGTACTTAGAGTACCTGTCAAATTAAATCCAGTAGACCATGTCCCAGCGCCATTTGATTGTTTTTTTACAGCGTAGCCTACTAAGTTTACTGCTGCTCCCGTAAAGTTTGCGATTTCTAAAGCCTTATTATTACCAGATCCTTCAACATACTCAGAGAAAAAGAGATCAGTAGCTCCTGATCCGCCTGTTGGAGGCGCAGTTGTTATTGCACTTACGATTGCAGATGCAACTGATGAATTTCTTTCATCATCTCTAGAAATCAAATAGAAATTATAAGTAGTAGAAGGTAATAATCCTGTTACTGTAGCCGTCACAAAGTAAATGTTGATTTAAATACGCCATCAATATAAAGATCGTATCCTGTTACCCCAATATTATCAGTTGCTGCAGTCCAAGTTAAAGTAGCTGAGTTTGAAGTAGTGGTAGTCACAAGTAAATTAGTGGCTGCAGTTGGTGCCTCTGTATCAGCTGCTTCAGTTGTCCATACTGCTGTTACAAAAGTTGGGTTATCAATATATGGATTTCTATTATTTTGACGAGCATATATCGCATTATTTCTATTAACCTCTCTTGCACTTACTGGATCCTGATTGTGCCAAGCTATTAGTTGAGCTAAAAAAGCATTAGTAAAAACTTTATTAGAAGACTTATTGAACATAGGATAATTATATCCAGCAACCGTATTTTGATAGCGTGTAGCAAAATAGAAATACATTCGAGCGATATCACCTTTAAATTCATCAATCGGCTCAAAAACTTCATCTGTATATCCCGCAGTTGTACTGGGGCCACGTTTACTTCCGTTTTGAGTGGTCAAATTAGGAACTGCTACTGTAGCATGTGGGAAATTAGATCTAATTCCATTTACTTGACCATCAGTAGGAGTAATGAAATGCGCATCAGAAACCATCGGTAAAGCTTCATCAAAAATTGATTGTGGTATAATATGCTCTCTATTATAACAATCTCCCTCATTGCTGTAACCGGTGGATGTGCATCGTTGAGTAGCTGAAATGCTAAAATTATAAGGATCTGCACCTGCTGGATTTTCGGAATACATGTCTAAAACGGTTCCGTCATTTTCATAGAAATTGTCAATATCCGATGTTTGATACGTAACATATAAATCACCGTAAGTTAAAACCGTATGGTCTTTTATTATATTATATAATTGGGTTTTCAAGGTGTACCCACTTCCCGTAGCTGATGTATAATATCCAGCAGGCGCTTGTGCAAATCCAATTGTAACAAATAATAAAAAAAGTACAGAGTAAATTTGTTTCATGGTTTAAAAGTTTTTTGATTTATATAGTGATTGAGTTTTTGATATTAAATCGTTATAAAATTAGTGTTTTTATTGAATTTTGATATGCTTTATTGTTTAAATAATAACTATTGAATTATATTTTAATAATCTTGGTAAAGAATGATTAGATGATGAGCTGTTTTTTCATTACGATTTTAACGAGCTTTTAGACAAAAGAACTATGATATCAACACCACTAATTGTATCACTGGTTTAAATAATAAAAGATAATTTATTTTGGAAAAACCGTATTTTGATACGCTCCTAAATCTGGGGGTAAAGATCTTGTTTTTCCTAAGATATCTAGTGGAATTAAATAGGCCTGATTTCCTTTTGCAAAAGCTGCAGAAGCTGCATCAATATTCAATTTATTTTGCGCTGTTTTAAAAAATTTTGGGTCTTTGTTTAAAATTATTCCATTGTAATGTAGCGCATCCGTTGTAAATTGATATTCAGGAATAGAAGCAAATTTACTGGATAAATTGTCAAATTTAATCAGGCAATTATTAAATTGATACTCAAATGCGGCTCCTGTTTTCTTGTTTAGCGTCATTTCATTCGAGTACGATCCGTAAATGATACAATTATTAAAAGTTGCAGCAGTCAAATCTTTTGCTTCTGGAATGGCTCCAGTACTATAATTACTTATATAAACGGCAACTTGCTGAGAGCTATTCCAATTATTATTAAAAGTAGAATGTGTAAAGTTATAATTTCCGCCATAAGTGCACGCTAAACTAGCTTGTCCAGCATTGTTAATCACTAGATTTTCAGCATTAATTTTTGCGTTCTGCGCCAAAATACCATAGTTAGATGAATTATAAATTTGAGTGTTTTTTATTGAAACGGTGCTTCCGTCATTATTTTGAATCAGTAATCCAATGGTTGCATTTTTAATTGTTAAGTGATTAAATGAGTGATTCGTACTTCCATCAGTTAGCCAAATTGCTCCCCATTGTCCAGGAACATTATCAAAATCAGGCTCTAGTCTATCCCCTTCAAATATCACTTCGTTTTCCATTTTATCAGTTGCAGATATCGTTCCATTTACTTGTATAGAACCTCTATTAGCTACAATAATTCCCGAATTTTGATGAAAATATACTTTAGTTCCCGCTTCAAAAGTGGCAGTTTTATTGGCTGGGACAGCGGCATAACCATAAATTACATACGGTTTGTTTTTAGTAAATTGCAACTCATTTCCATTAATTGGATCACTTTCGTCAAGATAAAAACCCTCAATCTTTTCATTGCCAATGGGAAGGGTCTCTTTTGTGCCATCAGCAAATCGTTTTGGATACAAGAAAATAGCATCTTGAACGAGAGTCACTAATTCTACATTCTGGAGATTTTCTCCACTATCAAACTGGATTTGATCTGTATACAAAAAGTCAGTTGGATTAGCATCTTTGATATTAGCAGTCGTTTCTATGAAAATATACAAACTGTCCTTAGCTAATAAATCAACGTTGTTAAAAACTTTACCGTTAATTCCTTGCATTCCGTCAACGGTCATTCTGTATTTAGAGTTTAATCCTTTTCCTAATTTTATTGTTGGAATAGTAATATCGTTTTTGCTTTTGTTATATACTTTAAGTCGATAGGTACTGGAACCAATATTTGTAAAAACAGTGTCAAGATAAATCGTATCTCGAGAAAACTCTAGTTTTCCTGAGCTGGCTATAGTTTCAAAATCAGAACGACAGGAGCAAATAGCAATTAATAAGACAAGAAAAACTAAAACTATTTGTGGACGCATTTGATTTATTTTTTGTAAAAATAGCAAAAATCTATTTCGAAATTGGAATAACAAATGTATTTACTCTTATGTACGATATCTTTTATTTATTTTTACCAATTAAAAGGTATTACTATGACATTCGATAAAGAAAAGATCCTTCAATACTGTAACCAAGTATCTGAAAATACGTTAATGAGAACGCTAAATATTACGTATACAGATGCTGGTGAAAATTATTTAGTGGCTACTATGCCTGTAACTCCAGCGGTACACCAACCCATGGGTTTGTTACATGGAGGTGCTTCGGTGGCACTAGCAGAAAGTGTAGGAAGTGCCGCATCAATGATATTTATAAATTCAGAGGTCAGTGAAGTGCGTGGAATTGAAATTTCAGCTAATCATTTAAAGGCAAAACGCAGTGGAATGGTTACTGCAACAGCTAAAATTATTCATAAAGGAGCTAGCATCCACTTATGGGAAATACGAATTACTGATGAAAAAGATAATTTAATTTCTCTTTGTAAGTTGACCAATATGATTTTACCAAAAAGAAAAAGTGAAGATAAGTAATGGAAACAATTGAAATTAAAACCCAAAATCAGTTAGTACAGAAACTGCCTTTTGTTTTATATTCTAAACCTAATACGAACAAAATAGTGGGTTTTTATCAGAGAAATCATAATTTATATCAGGTACATGATTTCACTGAAAACGGTTTTGTTTTATCTAGTTTTGATGGAACAAAAAACTATCTTTTGCCCGAAAATGAATCGGAAATAGTGTCTTTTTTAGTCGATAAAAAAGAATTATCTCTTTCGATGATAGAGAAAGCTACTATCGATGTTAATGCGAAAATAAATTTTGAAAATTTAGTAATCAAAGGTATTGAAGCTATAAAAGACAACAAGTTTAAAAAAGTTGTTTTGTCTCGATATGAAATACAAGACGTACAAGATTTTGATATGTTAGAAACTTTTCAAAAGTTAGTACAACTTTATCCTTCTGCTTTTGTGTATTGTTTTTATCATCCAAAAATTGGTAATTGGATTGGCGCCACGCCTGAACAATTATTGAAAGTAAGTGATAGTAATTTTGAAACAATTTCTTTAGCAGGAACTCAAAAAGATAACGGTTCATCAGAAGTTGTTTGGGGAGAAAAAGAAAAAGAAGAACAAAAATTCGTCACAGATTATCTAGTTACAAAACTACAAAATGTGGCGTCCAAAATTCAATCTACTGAACCTTATAGTGTGAAGGCTGGAAGTATTTGGCATATAAAAACAGATGTTACTGGCGTTTTAAATTCCGATTCAAGTTTAAAGACAGTCATACAATTATTACACCCAACACCTGCTGTTTGTGGTTTACCTAAAGAAATTGCTAAGGAATTTATAATAGAACATGAGGCATACGATAGAAGTTTTTACAGCGGTTTTTTAGGAGAATTAAACTGCAGTTTTATCAATATTGGGAAAAGCTCTGATTTATTTGTCAATTTACGCTGTATGCAAATTATTGATTCACAGGCTCACCTATATATAGGTTGTGGCATTACAAAAGATAGCAATCCTGAAAAAGAGTGGGAGGAAAGTGTCAATAAATCACTAACGATAAAAACGGTATTGTAATTTTCATTCAAGTGAATAAATGAATTATTCAAATCGCATAAAATTTGACAAAAATCACTTAAAAAAGATTGAATTTCAATTTCAAAAAAATTGTTTAATTCATGAAAAAAAATTAAATCCAAAGTTTAAGCGAATAATTATAAAATTAAAATAAATTATGAAATTAGATATACTTGCTTTTGGCGCGCATCCTGATGATGTAGAACTAGGTTGCGCTGGAACGATATTAAAAGAAATTTCTTTAGGAAAAAAAGTTGGAATTGTTGATTTAACTAGAGGTGAATTAGGTACTCGTGGATCAGCTGAAATAAGAGATCAAGAAGCGAATGCTGCCGCAAAAATTCTAGGAGTTATAGCGCGCGAAAATTTAGAAATGCGTGATGGTTTTTTTGTCAATGATGAAAAACATCAATTAGAGATCGTAAAAATGATTAGGAAATACCAACCTGAGATTGTATTATGCAATGCCATTGACGACCGTCACATTGATCATGGAAAGGGAAGTAAGTTAGTTTCTGACGCTTGTTTTTTATCTGGTTTGATGAAAATCGAAACTGAATTAGATGGAGAGAAACAAAAAGCGTGGCGACCAAAATTTGTGTACCATTATATCCAATGGAAAAATATCCAACCTGATTTTGTTGTTGATATCACTGGTTTTACAGATAAAAAAATAGAATCGATTTTAGCATACGGTTCCCAGTTTTATAATGCTAATTCTAAAGAACCCGAATCGCCAATAAGTAGTAAAAATTTCTTAGAAAGCTTAAATTATCGCTCCAGAGATCTAGGAAGAATTGCTGGTGTGGAACATGCGGAAGGTTTTACAGTTGAAAGATATTTGGCAGTCAATAGCTTAGGTGATTTGATTTAATAAATGTTTTTTAGCACCCATTAATAATGATTTTGTGAATGGCTATTTAAATTGACGTTTACAGCAAAGCTCATTTATAACTAACAATATTGCAGGGTTCAAGTCATTGCTATTCTTTAAACCCTGCAATAATTTCGAGGGTTTTACTATCTCGTTGATTGTCATAATACTTTTGCAGTACCAATATAAAACAATCTGATACTACTGGTAATTGGCTAAATAAGGTCATGCAAGATTTTAGCTTTCTTGCGTCAGTTTTGCCCATTATTTCAAGTGCAGTTTTATTTTCTATTTTTAAAAGTGCAGTAGTAATTTTCAAAAGATTTTGGCCAAGAATGGGATGATTATAATATTTTTGTGCCTCTTCAAGATTTTCAATTCCGAATAAAATATTGTAATCCGAGAATCCCAATCCTTTTATTTGAGGAAAAACAAAGCACATCCAATGGGTTTTTTTTTGACCATTTTGAATTTCCTCTAATGCATCTTTGTATACGTTTTCTTGAACCTTTAGGAATCTGTTTAAATTGAATTTTGGTTGCATATTTATTGTCATTTTAGTTGGTTATCAAGATGATTTTAAATTAGAAATTTGAATCATTTATTATAATCATTTGCTTCGATACCAAAACTTTTATCTTTCATTTATTTTTAACTTCAAACCTACCTGTAAAGTCATCAAATTTATAGTCAAAGGTTTAAGTTACTTCTATTAAAAGTTCGTTTGATCTTAAATACAAAAACGAAAACTTTTTCAAATGATCGGTTACACTTGATAGAATAATATATTTTATTTAACGATCAATATTTTACATTCGTTTTTTTAATTCCCCAAAGTAACATATCCTTAAAATTTGGATAAATTACAATCATGTATAATACAAAAACGATAGACAGCATTATTCCCAATTTCTTTACTAGGTTTTTTGGTAAAGTTAAAGGGATCAAAATTAAGTAAACAAGTGCAACGGCTACAACACAGATGTAAACCGACATATCAATATAATTTGAATTAAAAACTGTAGCACTCCAATTTAAAAAATCAACACTCTTCTGAAAAAAATAATCGCAATTTTTTCGTAGATCAGGGAGCAGGGCAAACGCGATAATTGCAAGAATAGATAATGTGTTAATCCAAATACTTGTTTTTCTGCTTATTAAATAAATCCAGGAAGATGGTATAAGAATATAATATACTAAAATATTAATTACGTTGTATGTGGTTCCAAAAATGGCAGCAATTGCCATTAAACTTCCCATAACAATCATAAAAATTTGGTGGAATAAAGATCCCGCATTGTCAATCCAAAATTGTATTTCCATGTGTTCTACTTGTTTTTATGATTAAGCTTTAAATACTTCCATTTGTTTTGTTGGATGCGCAATAACTAATAGCAAAAGCTTAACATCTAAGATTTGCAATGTTTTTTATTTAGTATCCTTAATCATGGTAAATACTTATCCACCAACAATCGTACTCCTACTGTTGCTTTTTCCTTTATCACAAGCAAATTAATTCCTTCTTCCACAGTTGGATTTGGATCGATGTAAACCGTATCTGACTCAAAAGGAACAGCTAACAAAAGTGATGCTGCTGGATGAACAATCATAGAACATCCTACTATGATAAATAAATCGGCATTTTGTGTAATTGTTATAGCCTCTTTAATTTTTGTTACTTCTTCACCAAACCAAACGACATGCGGACGAAGTTGGCTTCCATCTTGTGCTAAATCTCCTAATTTTAAAGGATTGGTATAAGGATAGATTAGATTTTCATCAATGGAACTTCTCGATTTTGTTAGTTCGCCGTGCAAATGTAAAACGTTAGAAGAACCTGCTCTTTCGTGCAAATCATCAATATTTTGTGTGATTATGGTCACTTCATATTTCTCTTCTAATTTGGCAATTAAATAATGAGCAGCGTTGGGCATCACATTTTCTAATTCCAATCTTCGACTGTTATAAAAATCTAAAACTAGTTGTGGGTTCTTTGCAAATCCTTCTGGTGATGCAATTTCTTCAATGTTGTGATTTTTCCAAAGTCCCGATTCACCTCTAAAGGTGCTTAGCCCGCTTTCTTGGCTAATTCCCGCACCGGTGAAGAAAACTAAATGGTGTTTTTTATTGTGCATCTTTCAATTCAATTTTTAGATTTTTATTTTAATAACATATTGTAGTTAAATCTTCCTTTGTTCCATTAAAGAGATTATAATCTACAGTTCCTTGTATTCCAGTTTGTTTGTATTTATCAGTCTTTTGCCAAAAAACAAAGTTTTTATTAGGCTTAGATCTAAAATCGCTCAACCAAAGATGGATTTCATTGCCGTATTTGGCTCTTAAAAACCGATTATAGTAAGCAATCTCACAATACACAATTGGTTTTATTCCAATTTCTTGTTCAATTGTGCTTATAAATGCTGCTATGTTTTCTTTTATCCAAGCATCTGAATGCATATTTTTACTAAACTCAACATCTAAAACCGGTATAATATCTCCTTTTTGGAGCTTTAGGTTTTTTAGAAAATGATGGGCTTGTTTTTTTCCTGATGATTGGTAACTAAAGAAGTGATACCCTCCAACTAAAATCCCTTTGTTCTTAGCTTCTTTGATGTGTTTCTCACATTTAGTATCAGTATGCGAACTACCTTCTGTAGTCTTGAAGATAATGAAGTGAGGTGGATTTTCTAGTACTTTATCCCAGTTAATATGTTGTTGGTGATGCGATAAGTCTAAACCAAAAATATGTTCTTCTTCATTTTTTGGAATTTTATCAATCAAAGGGTCCGATACTATTTGATTGCGATAAATTGCTTTTTCGGTTAAATATTTTTTTGCCGTGAGTATCCCTTTTCTGTATTTATAACTAAAAATTGCGGATATTGTGAGTAGTAGTATCGTGATTGCAACAAGTATTAAATATTTCTTCATAGTTTTAATTGATTTAAAAAATTATAAATTTCGAATTCCTTCTAAAAAACCCTGAACCACTTCTTTAGTTTTTTGATAATTTTCTGATTTTTCATTTGTAGGTTCCTTTAGGTACAATCTTCGGTTAACTTCTAGCATTATTGCCTGTACATTTTTGTTTTTCTGATAGTGCTCCATAGGGACTAATGCCCCGCTGTAAGGCGTATTAATTCCTAACGAATAGCCTAAATCTTCAAAATAAGCTTTTGAGAAATCTATTAAGTTTTGCGGCGTATGATAAGCATCTGTCCCAATGTTATAATCAGGATTGTCTTTGCCTTGTACTAGGCTTCTTTTTAATAGGGTAGAAGGGAACGAATGGCAATCAATGACAATTGCTTTGTTTGATTGGTTTAACGCTTTTAGCACCGCTTCATTTAGCTGTTGATGATGTGGTTTATAAAAGTTTTCTATTACAAAGATCCTTAGCTCTTGGGTTACTTTTCGCATTAGATCTCCGTTGTCTAAAGTTTCATATAAAACTCCCATGCCATATTTAGCCATAACTTCATGCTCGTCGTCAACAAAACGTTCTGCATCACAAAACAAGCGAGAGAAAGTAGCGATGACACTAATATCTCTTGTGTTACTAAATAAATCATCTGTATGCCAATCTGTTAATTTACCAATTTCTTCATCTAGAATTTCTTGACTTATGACGTAACCCTCTTTTGAAGGAATTACAATTGAGGAGTGCGGAATGTGTAATATTAATTTTTGCATTTTTTAGATTTTATTTATAGTAGTTATATTTTATTGCTTTTCCATAGTTTACTATATTTCTTGAGTCCTGCGAACTGTTTTTTTACTTTTCCTGGCATTGCCTCATAATCATAATCGTACAAATAATATTCTAGATGGTCTAGATGGATAGTTAAGAGAAATATTCTTTTACTAACTAGATCAGATTTTTTACTTATTTTACGAATTAAATAATTCTCTTGCCGCCGAATTTCTAACAGTTCATATAATTGGCTAATGGTTTTATCCTGTAAGTCTATATCTAATAATTTGAATTCTTTAGCGATAGTATGGCGTTCACTGGTCAAACTAATACGGTCATTGTTTTCATTCACGTATGATGTTACAAAATTCATTCTTTTATGATAAAGTAAAAATTTTTCTAAAAACGAAAGTTTATGAGTCGGGAATAGGTCATCCATTTTAAATATTTATTTTAGGATTTATTTCGTTTGATTTTTCTAGGCAAATAGTCTCGTCTTGAAACACTATTACTGTGCGATTTTGATCAAGGTCTTCCATCAACAGTTCTATTAGATGAATAATTGCTTTTTTAAGAAGTGGCTCAGCTACTGGAAATTTAGGATACTGAATAAACTCTAAAGTAACCGATGGCTCTTCCTGTCCCAGAAAAACAATTTCACAAAGTGTAAGTTTTACACTCAGAACTACATCAAATTCTTTTTTAATTTGGTGCTGTCTCTCAAATAACTTCTTTTTAAAGTCACTTATTAAAATAATTTCATCCGAATAACCTTTGTGCAAACCAATGGTGGCTTGAGCGGTAAAGGTCTTTGAAACACTACTTTTCATATTTATTCTTTTTAGTTAAATTTACAATCTCCATAAACTTTCTCATTATACCATAAAGCATCTCGATGCAACTTATAATGCATATCTAAACCACTAACCGTGTAATGTACATAGGTATCATCTATTTTAATAATTCTAGGGTTCAGGTTGAATTTTTCTGGTTCATATAGACGCAGTGACTTGAACAACCTATAATTGGCGTCTTTTTCAAAAGAAGTAAGATTTGGATCACTGTACCACATATAATTCCCATCTTCTAAAATCATACCGTCAAGCCAGCTGATTTCCTTACAATCGGGATGCTCGATATTCACTTCACAAATTATATTATCGTTATAGTCGGTAACAATTTTTTCAGTAATAAATGCAAAGTCTTTATTTAGTTGCATGCCGCTAGGAATAAGCACCTCATCAGCAAACGTTCCAAATTGACCAGAGAGCATCTGTAATTCAGGAGCTACTAACAACACGCCATTTGTTTTTAAATGAATCTCGTTAAAATCTGTTAAATGGTGTAATGATTCAAATCGTTCTGTAATGCTTGATACTTTAATTACTAATGTCGAAAAAAGGGGTTTTAAAAAATCGGAATTGGTATACGTCAGCATATTTATAATGTGTTTATAATTCATAATTCGCCCTGTCCTTCTTGAAAAGAATGACATTTAGGATAGTAGAAATAAATATTTTTTAGATGAAATGTTGGATAGATTGTGCGATAATATGACCATTTAAATCCAATAAGACTCCACCATAAGGGATGCTGTTCAAGAATCGTGGTTTATTATTCACTTTTGGTAAGTAATAAGCCGAATCTGAACTTAATACCAAAGCTAAATCCTTGGGTCGATTTGATTCAACACTGATTTTTTCATAAACTTTTTCAAAATGATAGAGTAGTAGCGACTCTTTTTTATCCTTATCTTCCAATATTTCACTAGTAATTGATAGAACACTTCCCGGTAAGTGATCTGCTGACGATTCATCTTCAACTAAGTGAATAGGAATTTGGGTGTAACAAGGCGATTTAGGATGTTTCAAAATAAAATAAGGGAATTTACCGTAATAACCTGAAAGCTTATTAATAGTGAATACGAGATCGTCATCAAGAAGTAAAGTTTTACAATTGAAGTTTTGTAATTCTCTTCTTGTTTTTTCATCTTCTTTTGTATTCCAAATCAGTATAAAACGAGCTTGGGTTTCTATTCTGAAAGTTCCACTTCCTTCATGCAAACTAAATGTTTTTCCCATGAATTGTTTTTCACTATCAAATAACAAAATTTCGTAAGGTGTTACTCCGGTAAAATCAAGTTGTGTTGTGAGAGCGCTGTGGCTGATTTCGATTCCTAATGGAGTGAATTTGTCCTCAATCAATGGCGACACTACTAAATTGCGATTTTCGCAAATATGCCATTGTGTTTTTAAGCCTACATAATGATCAATATCGCTACCTGATTGGTGCTGTACGATTTCTTTTAACTGAATACTTTTAGTATACATAACATAACAATTTTAAATTAAAATTTTTGCTATGTCGTAAAATGCGATAAAGAATTGTGGTTTCTCAATACATTTGAACGACTGTCCCGCATTCTAAGCCACCGTGTCTTGAGTTGATCGGTTGGCATTACACAGACGTGTAATTCTTGATGCTTTTGCAAATCTTATAAAAAAAATTGAGTTGTGCAAGTAATCGTAATTTAAATTGTAAAATTTTATTGTTTTCTCTTCTTTAGGTGATAATTACTTGAGTGTGAAATGTAAAGATTGTGGTAAAAAATCACACTAGTTTTTCTAGAATTATAAGTTCTGCCATTTCATTAATAGTACCAAAAACAATAGCATTTTGTTTGTATTTTTTTCCTAACTCAATTGACTTTTCTTTTGAAATATTGCAAACAAAATAACTTTCTTCTCCAGGCCAAATACCTTCTGCATCTTTTCCTTCTCCTATATGATTAGGATATTTTTTAATATCCTCTAGTAGTTGATTGTTCAACGTGGTATTATCTTCAATAGTGAAATTACTAGCAGACAGCGGATTCCATGCGGTAATATAACACCAAGATTTATAGTTTTTCTCTTTTAAAAAAATATTTAATTCTATATTTTCTTTACCAATATTAATTAGTAATTTAGGATTGAATACATGGTAATTTGTGTTACTGTATGCTTCTAATAATTCTTGATTCATAGTTTGTTATTTATTATTTTATAATAAGTTGATATATTTACAATCAACTATTTCTCTTCTTATTAAAAACGTAGTAGTTCTAATTGCATAGAATAGTACTATATTATATCTCTTTTCTTTTTCCAATGATTACTATACTTCGCAATTAGTTCTTTCATAGTTTGGACTACACCTCTATAGTCTTGATCTCCTTCCTTTATTCCTAGAGTGCTGGAAGTTTGATTTTTAGTGAATGTTAAACCAGTAATTAAATGGGCTATAAATTCTGGTAAGATGTTTACTTCTAAAAACAAACCATCTAATCTGCTATTAATTAAGACATTTCCCTCTGCATTTAATCCCGTATGTGTACTAATATCTCTGACTCTATGTGCTTTTATATATGATGAATTCGTTTTTAAATCCTTACTTTGAAAAACTAAAAAATATTCTTCTGGAACACACTGAAATTCAATAAGATTTGATGCAGAATTATATCCGTTGCTGTAGCGTTTACCTTCTTTCTTAGCTGTTTTACTGGTATTGTTTTTATTAGAAATTAAGTCGTACGGAATTACGGTATTCACGCATCCTGTATCGTAGACCATTACAATTCTACCTTTTTTACAACTGTTGAAAATTGGAATTTCATTAAAAATATCCAAGGCAACTGCAGGTTTCTTTTGAAATGACCATTCACCAGACTTATAAAGTGTCATGTATTTCCAAATCTTATCCTTTTCAAAAATTTCTTCAATTTCGGGTAAATTAAATGTTGGAATATCTTTTATAACCTCAGTAATTTTTGCTTCTGTATACGCCTCTTTTTCAATATCCAAATCAATACTATCGTTAGCATTGATTTCTATATTCTCTATTGGTGCATTTCTTAATTTCAATCGATGTTCCACAAAATAGGTAATTTCATCTCCTTTTAATAGTTGGGTCATATTACCTGTTCTTTCAAATAGTTTAAAATTATGCACAAAAACGGGCCTTTGCACTTGGCTTATCTTTATAATTAAATAATCTAATCCTGATTGGTTAAAAAAATTAAATTCCAAATGACTATTTGAAACTCCACCTATTCCGAAACGTACAGCGCTTCTAATTTTATTCTCGTATCCATCCATATTTAATTGATAGGAATAAGTATCCGTTTGACTAGAATTAAGATGAATATAATCCTGATTTATTCCACGAATTTTACCACTATCATCTATACCAATATACAATTCACCACCAGCAGCATTCTGAAAACCTGCGATTGTTTTTAAAATATAGGAAAGCTGTTTATCTATGTTTGGTTCTATGGAACCCGCAGGATAAACAATCGTACTTTTAAATTCTTTGGTTGCTGATTCGAAACCAAATAAACTTTCTGTTCTCGGATCTTCCGAAATTTCCAAAGTAATAGATTCATTATTACTTTGAACTAAATCTCGTGGATATTCAAAATCTAAAAAACTTTTATTATATCCCTTATCATTAATTTTATTTACTACTAAATTGAAAATATCACCAGTTTGATGTTTCGGTTCATTTAATTTGGGATAGTAGCGATGGTACAATCCAAAGGAATCGTTTAAATTATAGAATCCAGCTTGCGTTTTGGAATCAACTTCGCAATTAATAACTTTAAAAGCATACTCAGAACCTAAATCCGCATAACAAAAATTTAAAATATCTTTCTTGTTTTGCTCTAGTAGAGGTAACCCTCTAATACTTATATCTTTTACGAAACATGTTATTTTATCTGGAAGGTTAAAATCTTCCCATTCTAATTGATAATCGAAAGGTTTAACTCTATACGTTTCCTTATAGCCGTCAGATAAATATATATATTTAGTGTCATTTTCTTCTCTAATTTCGACTACTTGAAAAGAGTAGTAGTTGCCCGGAATGTATGTGGTCATATTTTTATTTTTTTTTCAACTAGTTCCTCAATTTCTTTAAATGTTACTCCATATAAACCAAGTATTTCTTTAGCTTTTAAAATATTTTTCTTTAAATCCTTTTTAGCATAATACATCACAAATTCGAGATTGTTGAATTGCAATTCTTCTAAAGTATATCCTTTATGTTCTAACTGAAGAACATGCCACTGCGTATAATTTATAGGCAGTTTTATACTTCGTAAAATACTGTCGTTTTCAAAAAAAGTGGTTTGAACTTTAAATATCGTTTTACCTATTTGTAACTCATTACCACGAATGATACATTCTATTTCCTTACTAATTGTATTATCGATTATATCTTTAAAATAAAAAAAATCAATGGATGCCTTGCAGGTATTTATTGTTTTGCAATCGATTGTTATTTTGACACCAGGTACAACTAACGTTAACATATTATCGGTGATGGTTAGTTCTAACACGGTTTGAATATTGTACTTTGATTTCCTACCTAAAGCTTTATTTATATTTTTTAATTCTTGCACTAAAGCCTCTTTTTTAACGATAAAACTAGAGTGATTCATAGAAGTTCAATTTAAAAATTAGTGCGTTTTAAAACTATTCCATTTGGTTTGTAATCTGCCTGCAATATAAACTTCCATAAAGTACAAATCATAATCTTCGGTTTCTGGAATGACAACCAAAAAATAATTTTTTATTAGCTCTTGCTCTCTTTTTAACATCGCTAAATCTAAATGCATTCTGCCTTTTACGTGGCCTGAGTTAATTTTAGCTTGTAGATAAGCTAACGAAGCCTGATTGTGATTATTTCCTCTACTATGTTGAGAAAGTCTTCTAAAAATGGTTCGTGAAATTCCAATATAAATGGGTTCAATTTGCTTATTCGAATTCATTTCTCCAAAAATGTACAAGCCTTTCAACTCATTATTACATTTGTTTTCTAATTTCATTTTTGCATTACATGTAATTTGTAGTTTTTGTAAAAACTGATCATGCCTTTTATTACTACTCTCTTCGTACAATTGATGAACACGCAAACAGCTATTATCCGAGAATCGATCTTGAATTAATAGTACTGCATCTTCACATTTTTGTAATAAAGTTTCAAAATTGATTGGTGATTTGTTTGTGGTTTTATTCATTTCTAAATTTTTCAATGTCATTATCCTTGAACTTAGCAATATAGTATAGCTATTTCTGCTCTGCAAATTTCCAACTTATATTCATACAATAATTTTTTGCCTTAAACACTGTTTTTTTACTCAATTACAAAGTCATCATATTCCTCAATATTTAGATTAAATTTCGGATCAATTATTAGAACTTCGTCATAGGTAAGTTCATATAATTTGTAAACCATCATGTCAATTTGGTGTTCTAAATTTAATGTACTTAATTTTAAGTCAACTTCTTTGATACTAATAATTTCTTTTACGCAATTAATCAAAGCACTTGGTCGATTTTTATTTGTTATAGGTAACTGCGATAGAAATTGAGTCTTATAAGCATAAAAACCACCTGCTTGAGGTGTCGTTATTTTTTTATATATATAATCCAGTAACTTACTATTTAAAATCCCTAGTAAAAAACAGTAATTTTCAAAACTGTCATCTTTTGGAATAATATGATAAGTTTTTGTATTCCCATAAAATTTATCAGTAATCACGAAATTATTTCTATCTGAAATTTCAGGAGTAATTATTCTTAATTTATCAAAATTCAAATGGTTCCTTTGATTCCATAACTCATACCAAAGTTTGGATGAGTTATCAAAATAATTTCTACCATTTAAAAGTTTCCGATTCTCTTTTAAGTAATTATAACAATTGGGATAATTAATTTTTAACAAGTTTTCGGGGATAACTTTTGATGTTTTATCATATGGATATATTACATAATTCTTTGACCAGTTTATTGTGTATTTTTTTAAGTCCTTTCCCTTTAATATTTGTTTTATGACATTATTTTCGATTTTTAATTCTTTTACATCCTCCTGACTAATATAAAACACTTCGTCCTTACCAGAAGCAATTCCTTGAAATATTTGGTTGGTAAATTCTAATAATGGTTTTGTGTTTTTTGTAAATTTCAATAAAAGATTTGTTATTTGATCATCTTGAAAGTTCCAAACCTTGTTTTTTAATTCGGTATTCCTGATTTTTATTACTTTTTTTATATTTGAAGTTACTAACTCATTTAAACTATTATCAAAATCAGCAACTGAAATTACTTTATTCTTGCCATATTGGTGATAATTGAATTGATAATCTATTTTTTTTATACATTTGCTAAAGATAAAAATCCCTGTATAATTTGTTGCTCCGTCAAATACTTGTATGTCTGCAAAGTCTAAAATTGAAATTATCTTAAAATTTGTCTCTATATATTTTCTAATTTCTTTTCCAAAATCTTTTTTTAAAAAAGTGGTTGGCTGAATATAAGAAACGACACCGTGCTCTTTTAAAAAGGCAAAAGCTATCTCATTAAATATAACGTAAATGTCATACTTCCCTTGAGCCGAGTTGTATTTTTTAAGTTTTCTCTTATCTTCAATTGCAAGTTTTTTAAACTCAATATAAGGCGGATTACCAATTACAATATCAAAACCATTTGACAAGTCAAACATCCATTCTTTATCAAAGAAAGGAGAGGAGACATTTTGATCATACGGATCCCAATTGGCTAATAATTTTGCCGTCTCATTACCAAAATCTTCTGCCAATAAACTGCTTATTTTTTCTCTAATTTCTTTGTCTTCCTCTCGTAGTTCCCTTTTTCTGCTAGGGCTTTTTATACTAAATAAACTATGTCGGACTTTTTTGAGTTGTTTTTCTAACTTTCGTACTTCTTTTTTATCAAATAACGAACCTGAAAAGTCCCCTTCTTTTGGTTTATCTAGACCTATTAAGGTATTTGCGGCTACAAATTTGGTTTCTAAATTGGGTAGTGGTCTAATTCCAAAATCTTTTTTAGACTTATTTACTTTTTGATCTACTACTAATGAAATAAAGAAACGCAGTTTAGAAATTTGCGTAGCAATGGGCTGTATATCAACTCCATAAATACAATTTTCTATCAGGTATAATTTTCGACCATAGTCTAAATCGTTGTCTGCAAAAGAAGCTTCAATGTCTTTAATTTGAGATTTTAACTCACTAATGCTTTTGTCTTTTATTTCGGTATCATCCAATAATTCCAACTCGTCAATTGCTTTTTCTACTTTATCAATTTGACGTTGTTTCCATTCTTTGTTATTAGGATCAATTTTGTGTAGTATATGCACCATTTTCTGCAAAATTCCCATAGGATATGCACCAGAACCACAAGCAGGATCTAATATTTTGCAATTATCTAAAGCAGTAATTATCTTTTTTTGAATTTCAGGTTGCCCTTCAAATGGGTTCTCTGCACTGTAGGAAACGAGATTGTGCAAGAGTAAGTCTAAAGCCTCTTCATTATCTTTAAATGGATTTTCGTCAATTTTTTGTTCAAATGCTAATTGGCTTTTCTTTATCTCATTGCCAAACAAAGCAATTTGTTTTTTTCCAAGTTCCACAAAACCGACCTCTTCTTTAATTAATTCATTTTTTAAGTAAGCGATTAAACTTTCTTCTACCATGTAATTCACAATTTCACGTGGCGTGTAAAACGAACCTGTCTGTTTACGAGCGGTAGTTTTAGTTTCAGGATTGTAGGATGCTAACAGATTTTCAAAAACTTTACCCAATAATTCAGGATCTAGTGCTACATCTTCATCAATTGGAGTATTCTCCGTAATTGTAAATTTGTACGATTTTAAAATATTAATTAACCCTCTCGTTTTAGAGTTCTTAAATTTAGCATTGCCATAATCTTTACTCAAATCTACTTCTTCCTCGGCATCAAAAAACAGAAAGTCAGGTACAACCAAACTATTGTCTTCTCGATCAGAGAATCCATCGTTGTATGTAATTATATTTCCACCTCTTGGCCCTTTTGCGGTAGGATGCGGTTTATCTAAACATTCAAAAAGACCACCGTTCATAAAGGGTACGGTATCTTCCATTAATTTAATGAATGCTTCGGGATTTTTGAGATACGATTTGTACCGCATTAACTGCGTTGCGTTAAGATGCTTTCCATCAGAACGGAATTGTCGATTGCCTTGCGTTTGGTTTAAAGTAGCAAAGAATAAGTTTTGTAAAATAGCACGATAATATTTACTACTGTATTTACCATTTGCAAAAATACCTTGTGGTTTATCAGGTGTGAATCCATCTATAAACTGTGATGCAATTTCTTTTTCGTCAAAAATTTCCTCCGGAATTAATCCTTTTTCTTTGATGAACCAAATAAAGAGTATTCGAGTCAAAAGCCGAATAACATTTTTACCTTTATGTTCTTTAAGAGCTTCGGCATAAGCGTCTTCATCTAAAGAAAGTTCAATTTGATTGGGTTCGTTAGGAAAATTAACTTCCTGAATTGCCCAGAAATACCAATTTGATAATTCGCTATAAAATGTTTTGTTTAGTATAGAAACGCTCAAGACCTCTTGCCAATATTTGTATAACGTTGCAAAGTCTGTAACTGCATTTTTACCGCTTCTTGAAATTTTTAGATTTTGTAATATTCGATCATGACCAGAATGGACGTTGGTAACGTCAATATCTCTTAATAAAGAAACCTTACCTATTTTGTCGCCTTCTCGCCATTGTTGTTTAAATTGTGTTCTTTCACTATTGGCAAAAGCGATATGCTTACCATATTTAAAGACAATTGTAATAGGAGTAAACTTAAATGTTCTGCTAAATGCTCGTGCAATATCAGATAACTGTGAACGGGTTGGTAATAGGTTTTTATCTCTTTGGTTGAGTGTAACACCAAATAATAAAATTCCATCATAGTCTGCTTTCAGAGATTTAATCTCTTCTAAATTGTTGAAAGTTTCGTTTTGCTCAAAAATAGCGTCGTTGACAATACCGTAAGCATACACTTCATCTATTAGCTCGTTGACATTATTTTCGCCAATGACATCAGACGCATTTGCAGGTGCAGCTGATATCTCATCTACGGGTATATTTAATTTTTTGAAAAATTCTTGTAAGGCTTCAATAAATGGTTTGTTTTTAAAATCTTCTATTAAGTTCATGTTAGCTTATAATTAACCACGTTATTAAATCAAAATTATCAAATTCATATTTTTCAGAAACATTACCTTCCGTTTTGAGTTTATCAATCGTTTGTTTTGGATTAGACTTTAGTTTGTTTAAAAAATCTAATCCAGCTTTCGACATGACTTCCTTTTTTGTGCCATCTTCCATCTCCACTTCTTGTTTCGCTTGATTGCTAATCCATGTTCTCAAAGCGTGAGTTAATTTTGCTATTTCAGTTTCATCTCCACTGTCAATAGCAACAGGAACGAATCGAGGCGAGGTATAGTGATTTGACAGCTGCTCCAAAACTATCTTCTGATTATTGGAGATTTGATTACCCTCCTTATCGATATAGATTAACTCGTAGGAAAGATAAACGAAGTTTGGATTGTACTTTTTTTGTGCAGGATAACCTAAAAGTGCAACTATTCCATTTTGCATTTCTTCAGTTCCTTCGACTTTAAAACCTGAAAACACTCCGTTGGGCATATTTTCAAATTCTTTATTTTTTTCCTTAAGCATAGCTTGCAGTTGCTGACGATAATTATCAAAAGAAAAATCGTCAAACCCTAAACTTTCTTCTCCATCTAGTTCGTCTAAGTTATTTTCTAATTGACGTAACATATTTGCATTTTGGTGATCTTCAAGACTATTTGCTTCTGCCATATCGTTAAACTCCTCGGTAAAGTCGTGAATCACTTCTGAACCTGAAATTTTCATAATTGCCATTCTCTTTTCGACCCTCGATTTCAAATTGATATAATCATCAATATCCTTTGCTGGCCAAAAATTAATGGACTGTATTTCATCATTTGGGGATCCAATACGATCAATACGACCAACTCGTTGAATGACACGAACAGGATTCCAATGAATATCGTAGTTAATAACCATGTCTGCATCCTGTAAGTTTTGACCTTCGCTTAAAACATCTGTAGCGATCAAAATATCAATGGGATTCTCGATTTTAGATTGTGTGGGAGTGTGTTCTTTTTGGATGTATTCTTTCCATTCCTTAAAACTCTCTTTGGGAGTGAGATCAATTGAAGACAATTCAAAATTTGTCCAATTCTTTTCTTTAAATAATTTAGTATAAGGTGCAAATCGTTCTAATATCTTTTCATGTTTTTTACTTGACTGTTCCTCATTATAGATTTTATTACCACCGCCAGTAACCATTGCAAATTTATCAAATCCTCGCAAGGCTAACTGGTTAAACAAATATTCTATCGTATCCTTATACGCAGAAAAAATCACAACTTTTTTATTACTTGATTTTTGTTTTTCGACGATAATTTCAAGTAGACGCTGCAACTTATTGTCTTTTGAAATTATGCCACTTTCTTTCTCAAACTCTTTCTGAAACTGATTGACATTATCTATTATGTACTTTAAGTTTTTCTTGTCTTTTTTAATAGCATTCTTAAAATCTTCCAAGTTGCCAGCTTGATCTATTGCCGTTAAACGGATTGGATTTTTTTTACCTAAAGTGATATCATCTATCGCACGTTGCTCTTCATCATCTTCATCATCAGTACTATCTGTACTAAAATCAATTCCATCTATTGTGATATCTTCACTGCCTTTTAAATTTTGATAAGCATTTATTTTATCTAAGGCATTATCATGATGTTGGTAAATACGTTCAACTGTAATTAAAAATGAGCACCAAGAGCTTTCCAGTCTTTTAAGCATCAAGATCATCATCATTTTTACCAAAAAATGTTCTCTTTGTATGTCATCTTTTAGAACAGCGTCTTTCTCGCTTTTTTGACCTTTTCTCTTTCTATCGGCTTTTTCAGATGCTAGCTTATTTCGGTCCTCTTTTGAAACGGTGTAGTAGGAGGGTTGATAAGCAGATAGATTTAGTTGCAAGTTTTCCATCAACTCTGCAAAGTTTTCTACATCACCAAAATGAAGTGGTGTTTCAAAAATATTTATGGGTTTTTTATGCTTTGGAAAACTGAGCGATTTATCAAAATTAGCTTTGACAGTTTTACGAGTTCGAGCTACCAATAAATGATCCGTTAATCTAAAAAAAGCGCTGTCTTTAATTTTGCTGTGGAAGTCAGAAAGCTTTGCATTAGGCTGTTTGCTCCACTCATTAAACACTTTTTGAATATCTCTAAACGTGCTATCAATATTATTGACATCTAAAGTTTCTTTAAACCCATTATTCTCTCCTTTAGACATTAGTTTAAATTGATTTCGAATGTCTTTAAAAGAGTTGTTTATAGGTGTTGCAGATAGCAATAAAATTTTAATATCACCTTTTGATTTTTGTAAAATTTCTTCAACCAAATACTTGTAACGACTGCCTTTGTCATTTCTTAAGTTATGACTTTCGTCAATTACAATTAATTTGGGCTTATCATTTGTAAAAAAGTCTTCATTTAGGCTACTAGAATGCATACCGCCTTCTCGTAAATCAGTATGGAATTTAACTACATAGTCGAGTTTATCATCTTCAAAAATTGAGTTTTGCCTTTTTAAATATTGAGTCCAGTTCTGCTCTAATTTTTTAGGACTTAGAAGAATCACTTCATCACCTCTCATTTGGAAAGACTTCATTACTGCTAACGCACTCCAAGTTTTACCTAAACCAACAGCATCTGCCAGAATTGCTCCATTGTATTTATTGAGCATTCTTATTAAGCTTTTTACTCCCCCTTTTTGAAAATCATATAATTTAGAATAAATCGCTGTCTCCTCAAGTTTAATTAACTGTTTTTCAATTTCAGCATTATCTTTTTCGTTGTGAAACAATTCAAACAAAATCTTAAAATAGATTTGTTCAGGTGTGTATATATTGAATAACTTCGAAATTTCTTCAATCAAGTATTGCTTAAAATCTTTTTTGGACTTATTTCCTTTCTCATCAACAATTGTTTTGCTTGTGTGACATTGTGGTTTCTCCCAAAGCGAATCAAACCAGATTAATAGCTCTTTGTATTGATTGTTATTACCTGTTTCTGCTATATTCAATTCGACATTACTTGTAGTTTTCATACCAAATCCTGCCTCTGTTAGATTAGAACTACCAGAAATAAAATAATGATTTCGATCATCTTCCTTAGCGCTTTTTAAGTAAAGCTTAGCATGACAAAAATTTGGTTCTAAAGTCTTCGCATGAACCTTGGTAAGCTTAAGAAACTCTACTGCTTCTTTAGCTAATTGTTTTAGTCTAAAAGAATTATCTATACTTAAATTCTCATTTAATAGATCAAGTGCTTTTAATTTTTCGTCAAAATTTACAATTTCACCCAATACAAAACGATAATTTTTAATTCTATCTTTTGTTTTAGTGGATAAATAAGCAAGTGCTCCAACTGTAAAATATCCTGTAACAATATCTAATGTTCCATCTTCGTTATATTTTGTGATCCACTCATGAACTTTCAGGTTCTCGTTTTCGTTGTCTAATATCATTCTAATTTTAAAATTAAATTTTTTTATTGAGAATTAATCTCAGATTTCTGCTTACGAGTATTAACTTGGAAAAAGATATTTGATTTTCAAAAGTTGTCAAAAATTTTATTCTAGTCAATTCTCATAGATCTATTAACCTCTTCGAAATTTTAAATTAATTCTTTTTTACGTACGCATTTTTTTATTTTCAGCGATAAATTTTTATCCAGATTATATACTTTGCTTTTATTGAAGTCATTGAGCTAAATCTTATTATGATCTATGAATTATTGAAAAACCATAAAATAACTATTCAAACATAGTAATTTTAAAGTAAATATTGCAATGGATATTGAATTAAAATACAACTTATTTTAACCTCAATTTTATAATTAACTTAATGATAAGAACACCTATCAAAGTTATGATTCAACAGTGAATATTTCTTTTTTTAGATTAGTAAGCCTTGTGGCACACTTAAATAAACAATGTTTTCTTCTCTTTTTTAGCACTATACAATCAATTTTGAATATCCCCAATTAGCAGTAAAAACTTCCTAGAAAGCTTATATTATCGCTCTAGAGATTTAGGTAGACTTTCTGGAGTAGAACACGCCAGAGGTTTTAGAGTAGAAAGATATTTGGTAGTCAATAGCTTAGCAGATTTGAAGTAAAATTGATATAATTTTTTGAAAAATTTATTTGCAAAAGTAAACTTATATCGTATCTTTGCCACCGCTAAGCAGTATGGTGGTTGTAGCTCAGTTGGTTAGAGCATCGGTTTGTGGTACCGAGGGTCGCGGGTTCGAGCCCCGTCTCCCACCCAGAAAGTAAAAGCCTCTCAGAAATGAGAGGCTTTTTTTGTGGAGTACATTTAGTACTATTATTTTAATATTTATTGATTCAAATATTTGATTTTTTCATTGTAGCAAGATGAGAGATTTCAAATGTGATTATAGAGAATTTAAATATTGATACATTTCTTATATGTTTTTTTTCAAAGCAGTTTTATCTAATTCGTAGTGCCTATCTGTGTAATAGATGTTTAAAATTCATTTTCAGTCATTTTAGAACTTGGTTTTTGCTTGATGACTTTATAGTGGTGATTAATAAAACTTTATAAATCTTTTCTATAAGTGCATCTGCGTTTATGAATTTCAGGATGAAAATGTTTCCATAAATTTAAACTTGCAGCATTGTCAGCTAATTCAGGTGTTCGAAAGCAATTTAAAATTCCTATTTCTTTAAAGGTTTCATAATACTCTTTAAAAATGACTGCAGTGACCGCTTTGTTTTGATATTCTGGTAAAACTCCAATTAAATAAAATATGACATCTTTACTAAATTTACGTGCATATAGCATCCTAAGGAATCCAAAAGGAAATAGTTTTCCATTTGATTTTTGTAAAGCTTCGGTAAAAGAAGGCATCACGATGCTAAAGGCAATAATATTATGATCCTTATCTTCCACAAATTTTATAAATTCGGGATTAATAAAACTGATGTATTTTTTTTTGAAATATTCTTTTTGGGTGTCTGAAATTGCCACAAATGACGATAAAGAAGCATACGATTTATTAAATAAATCAAACATTTTATCTACGTAAGGCATTACCTCGGCTGTTGATTTAAAATTTAAAGGACTTAATTGATAGCGTCTTTTTACTAAGTCGTTTGCTTTTTCAAAAAATTCTAGTTTTACATTTTCAAATGGAAATTTGCTTTCGATGTATTCTTTTTCCTTTACATAACCTAATTTTTCAAAATGAGTTGCATAGTATGGAGCGTTATACCAAGTAATCATTGTTCCTACTTGATCAAATCCTTCGGTTAAAACGCCAACTTTATCTAAGTTTGAAAAACCCATTGGACCTTCAACATATTCTAAGTTGTTTTTTCGACCTAGTTCATATACTTTTTCTAAAAGCATTTTTGTAACTTCAATATCATCAATAACATCAAACCAACCAAAACGGACTTTCTTTTTTTGTTGATCGTTTACTTCACTCCAATTGATAATCGCTGCAATTCGTCCTACTACTTCATTATTTCTCTTTGCAATATAGAAATAAGCTTCGGCTGTTTCAAAAGCTGGATTTTTCTGTTTGTCAAAGCCTTCAAGTTCATCTACAATAAGTGGTGGGACCCAATATTTATTGTTTTTATATAATGTAAATGGGAATTTTATAAACTCTTTTAACTCGTTTTTGGTTTGTGTTTCGTGTAGTGTAATCATTTTATATTTTAAATTCTGTAATTATATTTTTAGTTTACTGCTGTTATACTATTTTTTCTTATCATCATCTTTGTCAATTTTCACTCGTACTTCTTTATAATTTCCATCAAATCGCCATGATAATCCTAAACCACCATAAAGAATGGAGGGCGTATTTTTTAGACTATTACTAACCGAAGCGTCAATTTGAAAATTTTCATTTATCAAGTAAGCGGCTCCACCTCTAATTATTGCATCGCTATAAAAATTACTTTTATAGCCCTGATTTTCGATAAAACCTGACCATTTATCATTAAATCCTCTTGTAAGGGTCAGCACATATCCATGACTTGGGAATTCTGTTGTAATATAATTGGCGATTATATTAGTTACAAAAACCCATTTTCCATCACCAAAATGATTCTGAGTGATGAGCATAATTTTTGGAGATACGCTGGATTCAGGCGAAAATGAGTATGGGTTATCAGAAAAACTTAAATTAGCTCCCGCAAATACTGAAACAGCTGGGATTAATTGATGCCAGTTGAAAGCGCGATTTGCTTTCCAGCTGTATAAATTAATTTTCCTTTTGTAATTAAAAAAGGGGTCATAGATTAAATATTTTACTCCTAATACTGTTTGCTTAAAACCTGATTGCTGCTCTTTACTAAATCTGCTGGTTTGCTGTTGATTTTGGTATTGCAAATTTGCAATAACTTCTAACCGCTCTTTAAAAAGTCCCCATCTTAGCGTCATATCAACTCCAAAGCCATTATTTTCATATTTAAGTAAGTCATGATTTTCATGAATTCCGTATACTCCAGTCTCGACTTGGAAAACTGATTTACCCACTGAAAATGCTGACATAGTTTCACCAGGCCGATTAGAATTTATCTGATCTGTATATTGCCCATAAAAAATAATTGGAAATAATAATATTATATAAAAGCGAATTTTATTTATTTTATTCATACTATTTTAAATTTAGAGAGTAACAATGCCTTCCAAATGTACTATATTTTATCATTTATTTAAGAATGATATTTTAATTTTGCCCTGATGTATTGATCAAGTTTTATTAATTTTGAAGAAAAATACTAAATTATGCAAATAGCTTCATTTACTGGCTTTTTTAAAGCGATTATCTATATGATTGCTTTCTATTATATATTCAGATTTTTAGCAAAATTGTTTCTCCCTTTTATATTAAAAAAAGTAGTTCAAAAAGCAGGTCAAAATATGCAGCAGCAACAGCAACAAAGACAGCAGCAGGATACTTGGAATAATACACCAACTCAGGACGAAGTCATTTACAATACAGCTAATGCTAAAAAACCGCGCGAGACTAAAAAAGTTGGTGAATATGTTGATTACGAAGAAATAGATTAAGTTTGCCATTTTATTAAATTATTTCTTTAATCCAAATATTGTTAAATTGAAAATATTAAATAAGTTCTATCCGCACGTTTTAGCCATATTGGGTTTTGTCTTAATTTCTCTTATTTATTTTTATCCCGTACTGCAAGGAAAACAAATCTTTCAATCAGATATTGTGCAGTATACGGGAATGGCTAAAGAACAAAACGATTTTAGAGCGTCAGATAATGTGGAACCTTATTGGACGAATTCCGCTTTTGGTGGGATGCCAACGTATCAATTAGGTGCAAAATATCCTCATGATTATATGGGTATTATAGATGATGCATTGCGCTTTTTACCACGTCCTGCTGACTATTTATTTCTCTATTTTTTAAGTTTTTATGGCTTGCTATTAGTACTGAGAATTGATCCACTAAAAGCCTTTATTGGTGCTCTTGCTTTTGGATTTTCTACTTATTTAATTATAATTCTTGGTGTAGGACATAATGCTAAAGCGCATGCAATTGCTTATATGCCTCTAGTTATAGCTGGTTTTATTTTAGTTTTTCAAAAAAAATATATCATAGGAGGATTGCTGACTCTTTTTGCGACAGCATTAGAAATTAGTGCGAATCACTTCCAAATGACTTATTATTTATTGATATTCTTATTGATACTCTCTGGATATTTTATTTATCAACAAGTAAAAGATAAAGATTATAAATCAATGGTATATTCTTTTGCAACCTTAGCTGTAGCCGGGATTTTTGCTATTGGTGCAAATGCTACCAGTTTATTAGCCACAGCTGAATATGCTGATTTTAGTACACGAGGCAAAAGCGAATTATCATTTAATCCTGACGGTTCTAAAAATACAAATAGCAGTGCACTTACTCGAGATTATATAACAGAGTATAGCTATGGAATTATGGAAAGTTTCAATTTGATTGCACCAAGGTTGTTTGGTGGATCTAATAGTGAAGCAGTAGGTAAGGACAGTCACATGTTTGAATTTATGATTGGCAAAGGAGTTCCAGAAGGCCAAGCAACTGATTTTGTGTCGGGAATGCCAACTTATTGGGGTGATCAACCCATTGTTGCAGCTCCAGCATATATAGGTGTTGTTGTTTTCTTTTTAGGAATTTTAGCCTTATTTATCGATGAACGTAAAATAAAATATGTCTTTCTATCAGGTGCCGCTGTTGCTTTGATTTTATCTTGGGGAAAGAATTTTCCATTGTTAACTAACTTTTTAATAGACTACATTCCGTTATATAATAAGTTTAGAGCGGTCTCTTCTATTCAAGTAATTCTCGAGCTTTGTTTTCCAGTTTTAGCAATTATGGGGTTACAATCCTTTTTTACTTTAGATAAAAAAGCGCAGGGGAAAGCATTGTATCAAAGTGTGAGTGTCGTTATAGGGATAATTGTTGTTTTATTTTTAAGTAAGAGTTTGTTTAATTTCTCTGGTGGTAGCGATTCCTATTTTCAAGAAAGCTACGGCCCTGAGTTTGTCGATGCCTTGAAACTCGATAGAATGAGTTTATACAGTACTGATTTACTGCGTTCTGCTTTTTTTATTTTAGTAGTTGCAGGAGTATTGTGGTTATCTATCAAGGGACGATTTGTTCAAAATACGGCAATTGTAATAGTGGGTATTTTAATGATCTCTGATTTATTTTTTGTTGCCAAGAATTATGTATCTGCAAAAGATTTTGTTAGTGGTAGAGAAGTGCAAGTTCCTTTTCAAGAATCACCATCAGATACTGAGATTTTAAAAGATACTTCTAATTATAGAGTATTTGAGGTTTCTGGAAATTTATCTAGTGCGCGAGCTTCTTATTTTCATAAATCTATAGGAGGTTATAGTGCGGTTAAACCAAGGAGAATGCAACAATTATTTGATTACCAAATTGCGAATAACAATATGGAAATTTTAAATATGTTAGATGTTAAATATGTTATTCAGACAGATAAAGAAGGCAATGAATTTCCAACTTCAAATCCAAACGCTAACGGAAATGCTTGGTTTGTGAGTCAAGTGAAATCAGTTAATTCAGCAGATGAAGAAATGAAAAAATTAGCAGGTTTAGATTCTAAAAATATAGCAATTATAAACACAAAGGAGTTTAACATTAATAATATGGTTTTTGTAAAAGACTTGGCCACAGAAATAATTTTAGCATCTTATAAACCAAATCTCTTAACATATACCTCAAATAATGCTAATGCTGGTTTAGCTGTGTTCTCTGAAATGTATTACGGAAATGGCTGGAATGCTTATATTGATGGCAGTAAAGTAGATCATCTTAGAGTCAATTATGTGCTAAGAGGACTAGAGATTCCTGCAGGAAAACATACAGTTGAATTTAAATTTGAACCTCAAGTAATACAAACTGGAAGTACAATAACGTTAGTGAGTGGTTTTGGAATTTTGTTACTTTTAGTTGGAGGGATTTATTTTGAAAGAAAGAAAAGAATTCAGATTTAAGATTTTTGATTAACGAATGCTGATTATTAATTTTCTAAATCTGAAATCAAAAATCGTTAATCATCAATCATCAATCTCCAGCTGGGAAACATAAAGTAGAATTTATGTTTGAACCTCAAGTGATAAAAACTGGCAGCATGATCGCGCTAGTGAGCGGTATTGGAATTTTGCTTCTTTTGATTGCTGGAATTTATTTTGAAAGAAAAAAAGGAATTAAGATTTAAGATTTTTTTAAACGAATGCTGATTATTAATTTTCTAAATCTGAAATCAAAAATTGTTAATCATCAATCGTTAATCGTTAAAATTTGATAAATGCCATTTAGCAGTTGGGACTGGGCGATTTCGATAGATAAAAACGATGCAATTTATTCCAGGTTGGACAGATTTTACTTTAGATTTAAATTTTAGATTGGATAGTATGATTTCTGTTAAAGGTTTAAAAAATAAGCCTTTTGCAGCACTCTTAGAAAAAGCAAATATCATCGATATAAATAATTTGATTATTGCAAAAAAAACAGCCAATAGACGAAAGGATCAATTAGATGTTGTAGAATTAGAGAAAGTAAATAATAATAATAGGTTAAAATAATGAAAGAATTATTCAGTTTAAAATCGTTTCAGCAAATAATACTATTTTTGTTTTTATTAGGTTTTACCATCGGTATTTTAACTGGTACTTATCTTTTCACTGGAAAATTTAAAATCTATTTTATAATTCCCTCTCTTCCAGCTTTATTTTATATTTCCAGAGAATTGTATAGAAATGTCACTTCATTTATTGTGGATTTAAAATAAATTACAAATCAGTAATTCCTCAACTAATTTGTCATTTGATCAAGAAAGAATCTAAATAATAATTACAGAGATTCTTCCTTCGTCAGAATGACAAAATAATAAATAACTTATTTTGTCTCAAAAAAAAATCTTAATCATTACCTATTATTGGCCACCAGCGGGCGGTCCTGGCGTACAACGCTGGCTTAAGTTTGTCAAATACTTGCCTGACTTTGGTATTCAACCCATAGTTTATATTCCTGAGAATCCAACTTATCCTATTGTTGATGAAAATCTGGTAAAAGAAGTTTCAGATAATACAATTATTCTAAGAAATAAGATATTTGAACCCTATCAATTAGCATCTTTTCTTTCGAAGAATAAAACTAAAAAAATAAGTTCGGGTATTATTCCAAATCAAAAAAAACAGTCTTTTTTAGATAAAACCTTTCTTTGGATTCGCGGAAATCTTTTTATACCTGATGCGCGTGTTTTTTGGGTAAAACCATCCGTGTTTTTTTTAGAGAAATACATTTTAGAAAATAATATTGACATCATCATTACTTCTGGGCCACCACATAGTTTACATCTTATTGGTTTAGAATTAAAAAATAAATTAAATGTAAAATGGTTTGCTGATTTTCGCGATCCTTGGACAACTATAGGTTATCATAAATCTTTGAGATTATCCAGCTTTGCAGCGAATAGACACAAAGCATTAGAACATCAAGTTTTAAATTCAGCCGATACTATTATTGTAACAAGTAAAACAACGAAAACCGAATTTGAAGCTATTACAACAAAGCCAATAGCTGTGATTACGAATGGTTATGACACGGAGCAAGTGGAGAAACAAACTTTAGATAATAAATTTAGTTTGGCTCATATTGGTTCTTTTCTATCTGAAAGAAATCCTTTGATATTATGGGAAAGCTTGATTGAATTAGTAAATGAAATTCCCGAATTTAAATCACAGTTAGAGATTAAATTAATAGGAGCTGTTAGTCAAGAAGTCTTAGAAACTATCAAAGCATATAAGCTCGATTCTTACCTCAACAACTTGGGTTATATTTCTCATAAGGAAGCGATAGCACATCAAAGGAAATCACAGGTTTTATTGCTTATCGAAATTGATTCAGAAGATACAAAAAGTATAATTCCTGGAAAATTATTTGAATATATGGTTTCTGGCAGACCAATAATAGCAATTGGCCCTAAAAACTCCGATTTTGCTGCAATTATACAGAGTACAAACACAGGATCGTTTTTTAAATATTCAGAGAAATTGAAATTAAAAAGTGTAATTTTGGACTTTTACAATCAGTTTTTAGAAGGAAAACTACAATCGAATGGAGTGGGTTTACAAAAATATTCCAGAAGAAGTTTAACTAAAGAATTGGCACAATTGCTCAATTCTCCTTTCTAAGATCATTACATAACTTTAAACCTTTCATGGGAATAGTATTAAATCAGTCTTTAAAGAATACCGTCATCACCTATTTGGGTTTTGGAATTGGGGCAATAAACACACTTTATTTATATCCTGTTCTTCTTGGCGCTACTTTTTATGGTTTAACTAACTACATTACATCTTGTGCAAATGTTATTATGCCGTTATTTGCAATTGGAATGCAAAATTCATTAGTAAAGTTCTATTCTCAATATGAAACTAATGAAGATAGATCTCGATTTTTATCCTTTACGGTCTTATTTCCATTAGTACTAATAGTCCCAATGTTACTAATCTCTCTCTATTTTTATGATGAGATTTTATTCTTTCTTTCGAAAAAAAATGAAATAGTAAAAGATTATATATGGTTGATTCCGTTTATAGGATTGTGCATGGCTTATTTTGAAATTTTTTATGCTTGGGCAAGAGTTCACATGCATTCTGTCTTTGGAAACTTTATTAAAGAAGTTGGTTTACGATTATTTTCACTTTTTTTATTAGTTGCCGTATATTTTAATTGGCTTACCGTTGAAGGATTTGTTTACGCAACGGCAGGATTGTATTTTTTAGCTTTTTTAGTAACCATGTTTTACGCATTTAGTATTCAAAAACCCACATTTCAGTTTGCATTACCTGTTAATACTAAAGATATTTTAGTGTACACTTTCTATATTATTCTTTCAGGAAGTGTAGCTAATTTACTTTTAGATGGCGATAAAATAATGCTAAATCAATATATGATCATTGATAATATAGCCTTTTATTCAATTGCTACATTTATTGCTTTAGTAATTTCAGTACCGAGTAGAGCAATGCACCAAATTGTATATCCAATTACTGCAAAATTGATGCATGATAATAAGTATGAAGAGTTAAATGATTTATATAAAAAAACATCTATCAATCTTCAAGTGGTTGGCGGTTTTGTGATGCTTGGAATTTTTGTCAATATCAATCAATTGTACGCCATGATTCCAGAGGAATATAGTGGCGGAATTCTAGTTGTTTTTATGATTGGAATTTCAAAATATTTTGATTTGATTTTAGGGAATAATAATGCAATAATTTTCAATACTAAATATTATCGCGCAGTACTTTTTCTTGGAGTCGTTTTAGTAGCAGTAGCCATTGGATTGAATATGTTACTTATTCCAACTTATGGAATTATGGGCTGTGCCTTTGCAACCTTAATTTCAATAACTTTATACAGTGTGGCTAAATTATTGTTTGTTGTAAAGCGATTGCATCTTTATCCTTTTACAGTACAAACTTTACATTCAATCATTTTGACTTTGATATTGTTTTTACTATTTTATTTCTGGGAATTTCCTTTTAATCCTATGATTTCGATAGCATTAAAATCAGTATTAGTAACGATCTGTTATATTTTTTTGAATTATAGATTTTTAGTCTCTGTAGAAATTAATCAAGTGATTGATATAGTATTAAAGAAACTAAAGTCATTTATTTAAATTTTATTTAAATCAAATATCACTAAAAGTAGGTATTGTGTAAGTGTTGATTAACTTTTATTTTTGCTGTTGTTACTTATTATAGTGACCATCTAAAATTGCCCCAAATATGATCTTAGATAAATTGAAAACAGACACGAATAAAAGCGATCAAGATTTGATCAAATTTTCCTCAATCTTGGCTACAAAAACCAATGAAGGATTTGTAGTTTTGGAAAGAAATGATAAATTGCCTTATGCTATTTTGATAAAAAATCAGAAAAAGGTCAATCACATTTACAATTTACTAATATTTTGTTTCACATTAGGACTCTGGATTATTCCTTGGATTTATATATCACAAGTTTCCTCAAAAGCTAAAAAAATACTGATAGCAATTGATGAAAATGGAATACCCTTTGAGGAAAAATGTTTTTGATTTACTTTTGTGCATTAAAATTAAATTGTTCAATCCTAATATTATCTATCAAATGAAAAAAAATCTACTTTCCGCGTTAGTAATTTTGTTTAACATTTGTGTTGCTTTTGCACAAACGACAACCTCAGTAAGTGGTTCTAATTCGCTGGTATCCATCAATGAAGCATCATTGATAAAAAAGAATAATGTAAAAATTAGTTTAACCAGTTTAGCTTTTAAAAACTATCAATTTCAATATGAAAGAAGTTTGACTAAGCGAATAGGTGTTGTAGTTGGATACAGTTTTATATCTAAAGGCAGTATAGCTTTTAAAAGACAATTAAGCGAATTGACTTCGGATAATGAAGACAATAAAAAAATCCTTGATAATGCGCAATTGGGTTATTCTGCTTTCACGCCAGAAGTTCGAATATATTTAGGAGAAGGGTATGGGAAAGGTTTTTATATTGCTCCTTTTTATAGAAACTTAAAATATGACATTACTGATGTTACTTTTACATTTAAAAGTGATTTAGGGCCACAAGAAGATATCGATATGGGTGGCAAACTTACTGCAAATACTTTTGGATTGCAATTAGGTGCTCAATTTAATTTAGGAAAACATATTATTTTAGACTGGTGGATTGTAGGACCTCATTATGGTACTGCCAAAGGGAATTTTGATGGAAAAACAGATCGAACATTAACTTCTTTTGAACAAGCAGAACTTCAAAAAGAGCTTGATGACATTGATCTTCCTTTAGGAGATATAGAAGCCAAAGCGAATAGAAATGGTGCCACGATAAAAATTAGCGGACCATGGGGAGGAATAAGAAGTGGAATTAGTTTAGGTTATAGATTTTAATTAAAAGCTAGGTTTAAATAAAAGGCCTATAAGTCAATTTTTGATTTACTGGCCTTTTATTTATTTCTTTAAAACAGCTTTTAAATAGGTGGCTGTTATGGATTTTTTATTTTTTACGATTTCTTCAGGAGTTCCTACGGCTAACAATTTTCCGCCATTTTCTCCTCCTTCAGGACCTAAATCAATTACCCAATCGGCACATTTTATCAAATCGAGATTGTGCTCTATGACAATTATTGAATGTCCTTTTTCAATTAAAGCATCAAAAGACTTCAGCAATTTCTTGATATCATGAAAATGTAAACCTGTTGTAGGTTCGTCAAATACAAAAAGCGCTTTTTCTTTTGTAGCACCTTTTACTAAGAACGACGCCAATTTTATACGTTGTGCTTCGCCACCTGAAAGCGTAGATGATGATTGCCCTAATTGTACATATCCCAATCCTACATCTTGTAGCGGTTGTATCTTTTGAATTATCTTAGCTTGTTTATGCTCAGTGAAAAATGCAATGGCATCATCAACCGTCATAGTTAAAATATCATTTATGTTTTTGCCCTCAAAAGTTACTTCCAGCACTTCTTTCTTAAATCTTTTTCCATTACAGGTTTCACAGGGCAGTTGAACGTCAGCCATAAATACCATTTCTACATTGATCGATCCTTCTCCTTTACAGGTTTCGCAACGGCCTCCATCAACATTAAAGGAAAAGTGTTTAGCTTGATAACCTCTTATTTTCGAAAGCTTTTCCTTTGCATATAATTCTCGAATATCATCATACGCTTTGATATACGTTACAGGATTGGAACGTGAACTTCTACCAATAGGATTTTGATCGACATATTCAATATGTTTTATTTGCGAAAAGGATCCAGTAATTTCGCTAAATTGACCAGCTTTCTCGCCTACATTTTCCAACTTTTTCTGTATCGCTGGAAACAAGATTTTCTTGATAAGCGTGCTTTTTCCACTTCCTGATACTCCTGTAATAACCGTTAAAACATCAAGCGGAAAAGTAACATCAATATTTTGTAGGTTGTTTTCTCTTGCGCCTTTTATTTCAATATAATTTTTGAAAGCTCTACGTTTTTTTGGAACCGAAATTTCCAGATCTCCATTCAAATATTTCGCCGTGAGTGAAGTCGATTGTAATATCTCGTCATAACTTCCTTGCGCAACTAAATTCCCGCCTAGTGTTCCTGCTTCAGGTCCTATATCGATAATCATATCAGCCGCTTTCATAATGTCCTCGTCGTGCTCTACCACAATAACAGTATTGCCTAAATCTCTTAAGGATAGTAATACTTTTATCAAACGCTCGGTGTCTTTTGGGTGCAAACCTATGCTTGGTTCGTCAAGAATATACATAGAACCCACCAAGCTACTGCCAAGTGAAGTGGCTAAATTAATTCGTTGTGACTCTCCACCAGAAAGTGTTGCTGATTTTCTATTTAAAGTCAAATAATCTAAACCAACCTCTGTCAAAAATGATAATCTATTATTAATTTCTAATAATAAACGTCTAGCAATTTGCTGCTCATATACATCTAATTCTAAGTTCTTGAAAAACGTAACTAAATGTTTAATCGGTAAATCTACTAAATCAGAGACAGTCTTCGAATTAATTTTTACATACGATGCTTCTATCCTAAGTCGTTTTCCATTACAAGAATAACATTTGGTTTTACCGCGATAACGGGATAGCATAACGCGATTTTGAATCTTATAATTTTTTTCTTCTAATTCTTTGAAGAATCGATTTAAACCTTGAAAATATTCATTTCCTTTCCATATCAGCTCTTTTTGATCTTCAGATAATTGAAAGAACGGTTTGTGGATTGGGAAATCAAATTTATAAGCCTTATTAACTAACTCATCGCGATAGTAGCTCATGCTTTCGCCTCGCCACGGAAAAATTGCATTTTCAAATACGGATAAAGTGGTATTGGGGATGACTAGCTCAGCATCAATTCCTATTATATTTCCATATCCTTCACAAACAGGACAAGCTCCATAAGGATTATTAAAACTAAATAAATGAACATTAGGTTCTAAAAATGTAATTCCATCTAATTCAAAATTATTTGAATATGTATACTTTTTGTCAGCGTTTAATTCTTGTAAATAACAGATTCCCTTTCCTTCAAAAAATGCAGTTTGTACCGCATCAGCAAGACGATTGTAGAATTCTTCTTCTTCCTTTACTACAATTCTATCGACGATTAGGAGAATTTCTTTTTTGGCCAGAGAATCAGGCAAGTCATCTAAACGCACCATTTCATTATCAACTAAAATTCTTGAAAAACCTTGTTGCAAAAGCACCTTTAGTTTGTCCTCTAATTTTCTGCCTTCCTCTAAATGGATAGGAGCAAGGAGCAACCATTTGCTGTCTAATTCAAAACTTTTTACATCAGTTACAACATCGGTTACGGTATTTTTTTTGACTTCTCTACCTGAAATTGGTGAATAGGTTCTTCCAATTCTGGCAAAAAGCAACTTTATATAATCGTAAATTTCTGTGGAAGTTCCTACTGTAGATCGAGCGTTTGTTGTGTTTACTTTTTGTTCAATTGCAATTGCGGGTGCTATTCCTTTGATGTATTCTACTTTTGGTTTGTCCAATCGTCCTAAGAATTGTCGGGCGTAAGAAGACAAACTTTCTACATAACGGCGCTGTCCTTCAGCATATAATGTGTCAAATGCTAAACTTGATTTTCCTGAACCTGAAAGTCCAGTAATGACAACTAATTTATTTCTTGGAATGGCAACATCTACATTTTTTAAGTTATGTACTTGCGCTCCTTTTATGATGATATTTTTCTTTGGATCTAATTTCGAAAGGTCAACTTGCATAAAAACATTAATTTTTACAAAAGTAATCAATTTTAAACGGACTCAAAGAATTGAACAAGTCACAATTATTGATTAAAAAGGGGTGTATTTAGAAGATGAGAAATATGTAATGTTTTTATATTTTCCATACTTCACAATTATTCTAATTTTATATTATTAAATAAATATAATTAGTGGGAATGCTGATGAGCATTTGTTACCGATTATGATTCCCAGTGATTAAACATAAATGGTTTGGCCTTTCAATCAGCCCTTTTATTTGATTGTCAACATGGCAATAGGCGGAAATTTTGGTGGTCCAGAAGTTGATGATACAATTTTTCCTCAGGATTTTGTCATTGATTATATAAGGGTGTATCAATAATAGCAAATTGCAAAAACAAAATTTAAGTCTGTTTATCGAAAATCTATCAGACTATTTTTCACAATAAATCTTTTCTCTCTTATTAATTTATGATTTTAAACAATTATTGAACTTTATTTGGTAATTGAAAAGGAGCTTTTTTTAGTGCGATCTTTAAACTTTAATACTATCATTAATTTCGAATTATAAAGCCTTACTTAAATATCATTTTCATTAAAATAGTTGTGACTTTTTTTTAATTGACTAGCAATTAAATTAATGTTATAAATTATAAAAAAAGCTAAAATTTATAACATTAAAATTATTTCATAATAATTAGTTAAAATCTGTTAAAATTTGTTATTTTTACTTGTGCGTTCAAATATAAATAAATTATATTTGAGCGATTTTAAATCCTAATCCACTGAGCCTATATTATAAAACTACTTTTTAGAGCAATCTATCACTTTTAATTAAAAACTAAAAAGTATTAATATGGTTAATATACAACTCCCAGACGCTACATTAGTGACGCAATACATCGCCGGTAATGAGGATGCATTAGCGATTTTGATAAAAAGACATCAATCAAAAATTTACGGATTCATCTATTCTAAAATTCCAGACAGAGATGTGACCAACGATGTTTTCCAAGATACTTTTATCAAAGTTATTAAAACTTTGAAATCAAACTCTTATAATGAAGAAGGTAAATTCCTACCATGGGTTATGCGTATTTCGCATAATTTAGTGGTAGATCATTATCGAAAAAATAAGAAAATGCCAATGTTTAGAGAAACCGAGGAATTTTCTATATTCTCAATCATGTCTGATGATTCCTTAACTATCGAAAATAAAATTATCGCCGATCAAGTAGAAATGGATTTACAAAAATTGATTGAAGAACTTCCAGCTGATCAAAAAGAAGTTTTAGTAATGCGAATGTATCAAGATATGAGTTTTAAAGAAATATCGGAATGCACCGGAGTAAGCATCAACACGGCATTAGGAAGAATGCGATATGCGTTAATGAATTTGAGAAAAGTGATAGATAAGCACCAAATTGTTTTAACCAATTAACAATATACTACTATTTGCTGCGTTGTAATAGAAAACAAAATCTATTATTTTATGGCAAAAATTTACTCAAAAAAATCAATGGTTTCCGCATCGATGAAACCAAGTAATGAGACAATTTCTTTTTTATTAAGCTACTCCAAAGCGTTGAGCATAATAAAAATAAACAATTTAAATTTTGAAATTATTTCTAATTAGAATGAAATAATATAAAATATTTATTAAGTTTAAAAAAAATTCCACTCGATTCAAACTGAATTTAGTGGAATTTTTAAATTTAGACTTTTGTTTGTTTTTTATAGTAGGTATCTAATACTGTTTTTCGTCCTATAGTCTTTGTAATAATATCTTTTTCTAAATCCCAGCCACGAGCTTGGGAGTATTGCCGTCCATACCAAATAATTTGCAAGTGTAAATCATTCCAAGTTTCCTCTGGAAAAATTCGTTTTGCATCCTTCTCCGTTTGAACTACATTTTTTCCGTTTGTTAAATTCCACCTGTACATTAATCTATGAATATGCGTATCCACTGGAAAAGCGGGAATTCCAAAAGCTTGTGACATAACTACACTCGCTGTTTTATGTCCCACAGCAGGTAATTCCTCTAGAAATTCAAAACTTTGAGGCACTTCGCCACCATGTTTATCAATTAAAATATGTGATAAACCATGAATGCCCTTCGATTTCATTGGCGACAAGCCACAAGGTCGAATGATTTCTTTAATTTCTTCCACTGTCATCTTTATCATATCGTACGGGTTATCAGCACGCGCAAAAAGCAGTGGTGTAATTTGATTTACGCGAACATCAGTACATTGTGCTGATAGTAAAACCGCGATTAACAACGTGTAGGGGTCTTTATGATCGAGTGGCATTGGAATTGTTGGATACAGTTCTTTTAACGTATTTATAACAAAATTTACCCTTTCCTGTTTGTTCATTTTTGTATTTTTAGCATTGTAAAAATAGGTTAATTTTCATTATGTGCCTAATCCAGCTGTACATTGCAAGTCCTCCTTTAAAAAACTTTTTTTCTATCTTTATAAAGGAGCTTCCTGCCGGTCGCTCTTTATAAACAAGAAAAAATAGCTTTTTTCAGTCCGGGCTTTTCATTTCCATCTGGGGCAGAAATCCGAGTTTCAGTTCGAATTTATCCAATCAATCAAATAGTTAAATAATATGACAACATTAAAAAAAGGAGATAAAGCGCCTAATTTTTCAGCGCTAGATCAAGACGGAAAACCACATCAATTAACGGATTACGCTGGTAAAAAATTAGTAGTTTTCTTTTACCCAAAAGCAAGCACACCAGGATGCACCGCCGAAGCTTGTGATCTAAGGGATAATTTTGAGCGTTTTCAAGCTAATAATTATGAATTGCTAGGTGTAAGTGCTGATTCTGCTAAAGCACAATCTAAATTTAAAGACAAGTATGAATTTCCTTTTCCACTTTTGGCTGATGAAGACAAAGCAGTAATTCAAGCTTTTGGAGTTTGGGGACCTAAAAAATTCATGGGGAAAGAATACGATGGAATCCACAGAACCACTTTTATAATTGATGAAAATGGAATTATTGATGAGGTAATCGAAAAAGTAAAAACTAAAGAACACGCAGCACAGATATTGAAGTAAAATCAAAACGCCACAAAAGAAATTTTGTGGCGTTTTTGATTTTTGTTTTAAACGAAAGATAGATTCAGAAGAAGTTTTTTGAAAATATTCAGTTTATGCTACATTATGAACTGCAGGTTTAATATTTTCAAGTTCCTTTTTTTTAGAAATGTTTTCTTCTTCTAAATCAAAATCATCTTGAAGACCAAGCCAAAATTTTGCGCTGCTACCAAAATATTTGGAAAATCGTAAAGCAGTGTCGGCAGTTATTCTACGCTTTCCTTTAAGAATTTCTCCAACTCTTGTTTGTGGAATAAAGGTTTCCTTTGCTAATCGGTATGCTGTAATTCCTAATGGTTTAAGAAATTCCTCTTTTAGAATTTCTCCGGGATGTATATTTTTTAAAGTTTTCATAATTTATTTTTTTAATGATAATTTACAATCTGAACTTCAAAGGCGTTATCATTTTCCCATTTAAAAATAATTCGCCATTGGTTATTGATTTGTATGCTATAAAATCTCGATAAGTTGCCACTCAATTTTTCCAAATGATTCGCAGGGGGAATCCTAAGATCATTTGTGTTTTGCGCATTATTAATCATTCTTAGTTTGCGTCTTGCTACGTTTTGAATATCAAAAGGTAATTTTCTGGACTGAATTCCATTCCAAATTTTCTCAGTTTCTTTATCGCCAAAATTCTGCATCATATTAAGTTAAATCAAGATACTAACGTCAAAGGTAAGTATTTATTTTGAGGTTAGCAGTTTTGTAAGATTATGAATTTATAATGGAATAACAGTCTGTTTAAAACTGTCTAACATCTAGTAAATCCCCATAAATTCTTTGATGTTTTCGGAATAACTTTTTCCTGAAGTAATATTTGTTCTTTTTATATCATTGAGAGTAATGACTAAACGATTGTTAAAGTATTTCTGAGCTTCTTTTACATAGTCTTTGCTAATAATGATGGCTCTATGAATGCGTAAATAATTATCGGTAATTTTTTTCTAATCTTGAAATAGATTCTGTAATTAAGAACGATCCAAATTGAGAATGTATAGTGGTATAATTATTATCGGCTTCAAAATAAGTTACATTATCTAGTTTTATAAAAATTAATTTATCGTTTATCTTAACGGTAATAGAAGTCATTTTTTTATCCTCTTTTTGATTTTTAATGTCTTTTAAAACTTTAAAAATCTCATCTGAAGAGCTTTTTATATGGAATGTTTTTAATTTCTGTACGGTTTTTTCAATACGTTCTAATCGTACCTGTTTTACTAAATAATCGATACTATTGGTTTCAAAAGCCTCTAAAGAATATTGGTCGAATGCCTTATAAAAACAACCATCGGAATATTTTTTAAGCTTTGTAATAATTCAAAACCAGTACAACCTGGCTTCAATGTCTAAAAAAAAAATATCTGGATTTAAATCGTTGAAAACAGTATAATTTATGAGCTAATTGATAAAAATATACACCAAATTTCACAAGTTAAAAATATTGCAAAATAGTATTTGAATTCTACAAATAGGTGAATTTGATATAAATTGGAAATTGTTAGCATTTAAGAATAAAAGTTTAATTAGTTCAGCAAATTGTTTATATTCCGCTAGCTGTTCGGATAATCCCTCGCATGGTCATTCGTCGGAATGAAAATTCACTAGTAATTTTTTTATATATTAGATTTAGTAATAATTAGTTATATAATGTAGTATAAATTTTTAGATCAATCATCAAAAACCTCGATAAACGTATTATCAAGGTTTTTACGTTTTAAATTGCTATTATTAATTGTCTAAATTTTTACCAGAATCATTTGATTCTACTTTATCTATAAATATTTTTTTAAAACGAAAATACCAGATCAACCCAAAAAAGATTGTATTAAAGATAAATTTGGACAATTGAAATTCTTTACCATCATAGTAGTCCCAAGCAGCGATCACAATGGTGTAGGTTAAACCAGCAGTTAATACTGATTTTAGAATTTTTGATAAATGTTGTTTCATTTTTTATGTTTTAACCAATCAATCAAATGTAATTATTAAATTCTTGATCGCTTTAATAATAAATTACTTTTCTTGTCTAGTTTTGAAAATTTTTAATGTCTTTTCTTGAAAATTTATTTGTTTAAAACCCATTAAATTTGTTTTCGTTTGACATTTATGTAAAGCCTAATACAACTAGAATTGTAAACTTTTTTTACTTTTCTTATTGATATATAGCACATTAATATTAGATAGAGCGAAATATTAAATTTTTGCTATTAGTTAAAAAAGCAAACTGCGTATTATAAAATCACTAATTGTCTGCCTTTAAAATTTTTAAAAGAGAGAGCAATCAATGCTCGAGATTCACATTTTTAAAAATTGAAAACTGAATTATCAATGTAGTTGATAAATTAAAACTAAATAAAGTACTTTACAATTGTATACTAAAACTATTTACCTTCTAAAATAGACTAACTTAATGTAGATTCCACATTATAATATTGTAAAATATATAATTTCAGTTAGTTGAGCAACTTGATTAGATTTCTCCTTAGTCGGAATAACAAAGTAATAGAGATATGATGTATTTTTTTTTAACCTTAATGCCTTTGACGAATAATTTGTCATTCTGAAAAAATAAGGATTTTCATTATGAGATAAGCTCAATGATACCGCTTTAAAAGTGAGCAATTTGATTAGATTCCTCCTTCGTCGGAATGACAAAGTAATAGAGATATTATGTGATGAATTTTTTTTATCCTTTATTGCTTTGACGAATAATTTATCATCCTGAAAAAACAAGTATATTCATATTAAGATTAGCCTAATGATATTACTTTAAAAGTGAGCAACTTGATTAGATTCCTCCTTCGTCGGAATGACAAAGTAATAGAGATAAGATTTGAATAAAATTTTTATCGATCTTAATGCTTTTGACGAATAATTTATCATCCTGACTAATTAAGTATTTTCATTATGAGATAAGCTCAATGGTTGCAAATAAAAAGTGAGCAACTTGCTTAGATTCCTCCTTCGTCGGAATGACAAAATAATAGAAATATGATGTGATTAAAAAGTGAGCAACTTGATTAGATTCCTCGTTCTTCGGAATGACAAAGTAATAGAGATAAGATTTGAATAAAATTTTTATCGATCTTAATACTTTTGACGAATAATTTATCATCCTGACTAATTAAGGATTTTCATTATGAGATAAGCTCAATGGTTGCAAATAAAAAGTGAGCAATTTGATTAGATTCCTCCTTCGTCGGAATGACAAAGTAATAGAAATATGATGTGATTAAAAAGTGAGCAACTTGATTAGATTCCTCGTTCTTCGGAATGACAAAGTAATAGAGATAAGATTTGAATAAAATTTTTATCGATCTTAATGCTTTTGACGAATAATTTATCATCCTGACTAATTAAGTATTTTCATTATGAGATAAGCTCAATGGTTGCAAATAAAAAGTGAGCAACTTGCTTAGATTCCTCCTTCGTCGGAATGACAAAATAATAGAAATATGATGTGATTAAAAAGTGAGCAACTTGATTAGATTCCTTCTTCGTCGGAATGACAAAATAATAGAGATATGATGTGATTAAAAAGTGAGCAACTTGATTATATTCCTCGTTCGTCGGAATGACAAAGTAATAGATATGATGTGATTTAAATTTTTATCGATCTTAATGCCTTTGACGAATACTTTGTCATCCTGACTAATTAAGGATTTTCATTATGAAATAAGCTCAATGGTTGCAAATAAAAAGTGAGCAATTTGATTATATTCCTCGTTCGTTGGAATGACAAAGTAATAGAGATAAGATTTGAATAAAATTTTTATCGATCTTAATGCTTTTGACGAATAATTTATCATCCTGACTAATTAAAGATTTTCATTATGAGATAAGCTCAATGGTTGCAAATAAAAAGTGAGCAATTTGCTTGGATTCCTCCTTCGTCGGAATGACAAAGTAATAGAGATAAGATTTGAATAAAATTTTTATCGATCTTAATGCTTTTGACGAATAATTTGTCATCCTAACAAAGTAAGGATTTTCATTATGAGATAAGCTCAATGGTTGCAAATAAAAAGTGAGCAACTTGCTTAGATTCCTCCTTCGTCGGAATGACAAAATAATAGAAATATGATGTGATTAAAAAGTGAGCAACTTGCTTAGATTCCTCCTTCGTCGGAATGACAAAATAATAGAAATATGATGTGATTAAAATTTTTATTAATCTTAATGCCTTTGACGAATACTTTGTCATCCTGACAAAGTAAGGATTTTCATTATGAGATAAGCTCAATGATTGCAAATAAAAAGTGAGCAATTTGATTAGATTCCTCCTTCGTCGGAATGACAAAGTAATAGAGATTAAAAAGTGAGCAACTTGATTAGATTCCTCCTTCGTCGGAATAACAAAGTAATAGAGATTAAAAAGTGAGCAACTTGATTAGATTCCTCCTTCGTCGGAATGACAAAGTAATAGAGATAAGATTTGAATAAAATTTTTATTGAACCTTAATGGCTTTGACGATTAATTTGTCATCCTGACTAATTAAGGATTTTCATTATGAAATAAGCTCAATGGTTGCAAATAAAAAGTGAGCAATTTGATTAGATTCCTCGTTCGTCGGAATGACAAAGTAATAGAAATATGATGTGATTAAAAA
>NZ_JAXCIA010000022.1:0-55789 GCF_035985025.1 Flavobacterium sp. PL11 | reverse complement strand
TTTTTTTCCTCAAAAAAGAGTATGTTTGTCTCCTGCTTGAGTATGGGTTTGACCAAATCAAAATAGTATACAAAGAATTCAGGAAGTATAAGTTAAATGAGTTCTATGTAATTCTCCAAAGTATATTTATTTAGCCGCGGAGGTAAGTAATCTTTAATTCCTCCCCAACTTTCAGGATTGAGCCGAAATAACCAATAGTGCTGGTCTAGTCCCCTAATAATCGGACTTTAACATTTTAAGTTTTACAAACATACAAAATAAGTAAATATCTTTGGCTGGCAAGGAATAAACGACGGCGAGTTTTACACCGATGTTTGTAGAGATGTTTCAGGCCTAATCATTTTGTTTTTATAAAAATTTAGTTCATCCAACTAAAAAGGTGAAATCTCTAAATTTTGCAAGGAACTGCACTTCAAGCTCGTATTGCCCGATATTTGATTATAGGGTATCTTGAGTTTGAATGTTATTCTGCGTTTAATTTCGTCTCTTTTTTGTTCGATTAATTTTTTGTTCCAGCATTCTAAAAAAATATTTGGAGGTAAATTACACACTGATAAATGCAGGCGTTCATTGTTATATTTTTCATAGAAAAAGGTCAAAACACCTTCCAATTCATCGATCGACCAAAAATTAAAAGGACGTAGTTTTTTTGCAAAAATTGCGTGTAAACTCTCGATATGACCATTTTTTTGTGGCTTATATAGATCTGTAAATACCTGATTGAGATAGTTTTCTTTAAAAAAGTCCTAAATTAATTTTGCCGAAAACCGACTATCGTTATTATTGCGAACCTCGATGTTCACGCCTCTTTCTAAGCAATTATTAAGTTGTAAATGATTGATTATAATATGTTCCCAAGCTCTATTAACATCTTCTTTTTTGATAGAATAGGCCACCATCTTGTGCAAGATAACTCTTGTGAAAGTATCAATAGTCGTCAAAACGTAATAATGCATTTTATACTTCTGTACCCAAACAAATTTAATGTCCATTTCCAATACTTCAAAAAGTTGACTTGGAAAAACCTTGCGATACTTTACTCTAGTTTTAGCGGGTTTTTGATGTTTCTTCTTTAGCAATTGTGACTCTTTCATCAATCGATATACTTTCTTACGATTGATGGCGTATCCCTTTATATTAAGCGCAGATTCCATTTTTTGATATCCATAATCAGTGTCAGGATCTTTGTGGAATTGTTTTATTTCTTGAATAATAATTTCATTTAAAACTTCAACTTTTTCGCGAGAATTATTGGTGTACAATGTAGTGAAGGAATAAGCCCGACCTTGCTTGGTTTTCTTCTTTTGATAATAATATTGATGTTCGGTTATCCCAGATATTCGAAAAGCTACTTCTCTTTCCACGTCTTGAAAAATGTAACTTCTTGCAATTTCTTTTTTTCTCCAAGACTAATTTCTTTTTTAGCAATTCGTCTTTCAATTTTCCTTCTATTTCTTTTTATATTACAATTTCTTTGAGTAGTTTGTTTTCCTTTTCTACCTCTGTAATACCTTGCAGTTGATTTGGAGTCATTCCATGTGAAAAACCCTCTTTGCCCATAGTTTCCATTTTCTTTTTCCAAGCATAATTACTCGCCGGAAATACAAATTACTTCTCTAATGTTAGTTTAACGCCATGTTCTGAAGCTTCTTTTATGATTTTTAGCTTCTCCTCTTTGGTAAATTTTCGATTTTCGATCGTACAAATTATAGTTTTTGATTTATAATTGTGTCCGATTATTTAAGGGGTTAAAACACTGCAGAATCGTGAAATTTACTTATAATTATTCAATATTTGAAAAGTACAAAAAAGTATAATAATTAAGTCAGATATAAAAATCAGCAAGGTAATTCATAAAAAGTATTCAGGACATAAAAATAATTACGCCCTCAATATGTTAATAAAATTAATACTTCAAAAACCATAAACTGGAAAAATTAAGCAAATGTTTATAAAACAAAAAACACTTGTAAATTTTTTACAAGTGTTTAATTAAACAATTTATTGGTATGGTCTTTTTTTTAAATAGGAGCGGATATCTCTTTTTCAATACAAGAATATAAGTTCTCTACTTGATTTGGTAATCGTTGTTTCAATGCAGCTTGTGCAGCAGCTAATCGAGCGATCGGTATTCTAAATGGGGAGCAACTTACATAGTCCATACCAATTTGGTGACAAAATTCAACCGAACTAGGATCTCCTCCATGTTCTCCACAAATACCTATTTTTAGAGTTGGGTCATAAGAACGTCCTTTGATAGTTGCCATTTCTATTAATTGACCGATACCTTCTTGATCTAATACCTGAAATGGGTCGGACTTTAATATTCCCTTTTCAATGTAAATGGGCAGAAATTTACCTGCATCATCTCTTGAATATCCAAATCCCATTTGTGTAAGATCATTAGTCCCAAAGGAAAAGAAATCAGCTTCTTTGGCAATTTCATTTGCTATTAAACAAGCTCGCGGGATTTCAATCATTGTTCCAACTAAATATTGAACACTATTTGCTTTTTCCGCAAATACTTTTTCAATAATATTTTTTACTAATTGTTTTTGTAATTTAAGTTCTTTTACGGTTCCAATCAATGGAATCATGATTTCGGGATACGTTGTAATTCCCTCTGTTTTCAATTCTAACGCTGCTTCAATAATAGCCCTTGCTTGCATCTCAGTAATTTCTGGATATGTTATTCCTAATCTGCATCCTCGATGACCTAGCATTGGATTGAATTCTTTTAGACTTTCTACTTTTTGAATGATAGTCTCCAACGAAACATGCATTTCAAGTGCCATCTCTTTTTGATTTATTATGTCGTGAGGTATAAACTCGTGTAATGGTGGATCCAACAATCGAATAGTAACTGGAAGATTTTTCATTGCCCTGAGAACATCTTTTAAATCGTTTTTGTGTATAGGTAATAGTTTGTTTAAAGCTTCTCTTCTTCCAATTTCATCTGTAGACAGTATCATTTCTCTGATACGGATTAATCTTTCACCTTCAAAAAACATATGTTCTGTCCTACAAAGACCAATCCCTTCAGCACCAAATTTAAGTGCATTTTGACATTCTCTAGGCGTTTCGGCATTTGCTCTTACGCGCATAGTCCTATATTTGTCTGCTAAGTTCATAATAGTATCGAAATCCGCACTTAACTCGGCCTCCTTGTTTTTTATTTTCCCCTTGTAGACTTCGCCAGTTGTTCCATTTAATGAGATCCAATCTCCCTCATTTAAGATTTGTGATCCAATTGTTATTGTTCTATTTTTGTAGCTGATATTTATTTTTTCGGCTCCAGAGACACAACATTTACCCATACCACGCGCCACGACAGCCGCATGAGATGTCATCCCACCTCTTGCTGTTAAGATGCCCTTAGCGATATTCATTCCTTCTAAATCTTCGGGAGAGGTTTCTATTCGGACCAGAATCGTATCACTATATTTATGTGCTTCATCGGCAAAAAATACAATTTGGCCTGTCGCTGCTCCAGGGGAGGCTGGCAATCCTTTAGCTAGTACCTCTGCTACTTTAATTGCTTCGTTATCAAAAACTGGATGCAAAAGTTCCTCTATCTTTGAGGGTTCTTGCATTAATAAGGCACGTTTTTCGTCAATGAGGCCAGCAGATAATAATTCCACAGCAATTTTAACCATAGCTGCCGCTGTTCGTTTTCCGTTTCGGGTTTGTAACATCCAAAATTTACCTTCTTGAATAGTAAACTCTAAATCCTGCATGTCATTGTAATGTCTTTCAAGAAGGGCTTGGGTAGTATTTAATTCCTTAAAAGTATTTGGCAATAACTCCTCTAAGGAGGGGTACTTTATTTTACGGTTTTCTTCAGAAACACCGGCCAATGTGGCCCATTTCTTGGAGCCCGTCAAAGTTATTTGCTGCGGAGTTCTTACGCCCGAAACAACGTCTTCGCCCTGTGCGTTTATTAAATATTCACCGTTAAAGATATTTTCTCCAGTAGATGCGTCCCTTGTAAAGGCCACTCCACTGCCAGAGGTTCCGCCCATGTTGCCAAAAACCATCGCCTGCACATTTACCGCTGTGCCCCATTCCTCTGGAATTTGATGCATACCGCGATAATAAATTGCCCTAGGATTCATCCAGCTATCAAAAACAGCAGTAATACTAGCCCAAAGTTGATCCCAAGGATTTTCAGGAAATGGCGCACCTGTTTGAACTTCGCATACAGCTTTAAAGTCAAAAACCATTTGCTTTAGATCTACTGCGTCGAGTTCGACATCCAAATCAACCCCTTTATTTTTTTTATATCTTTCTATAATTTCTTCAAAAGGATTCTGATCTTCTTTTGAAGTTGCACCAACATTTAATACGACCCCAGCAAACATTTGAACGAAACGTCTATAAGTATCCCATGCAAATCTGGGATTGCCCGTTTTTGCAATTAATCCTTCGACTGAATTATCATTCATTCCCAAGTTAAGAATAGTGTCCATCATTCCAGGCATAGAAATGCGAGACCCTGAACGAACGGAAAGTAAGCATGGATTTTCATCGCTACCAAAGGTAGTTCCCATTCTTTTTTCAACGGTAGCAATTGCTAATTTTACTTCCGCCATTAATAAAGACACAACTTTATCCTTGCCAAGTTGATTGTATTCCAAACATGTTTCTGTTGTAATTGTAAATCCAGGAGGAACCGGGATACCTAAGTTACTCATTTCAGCTAAATTTGCACCTTTACTGCCTAACAAATTTTTCATGGCAGCACTTCCATCTGTCGCTCCATTTCCAAAACTATAAACTCTTACTATTGCATTTTTTGGTCTCACCATCTGTTTCACATTATTTATATTAATTTATGTCAAATTTATAACTCATTCGGAAAAGTACTTTACAATTAACCGCACTTAAGATTCACCATACACTAACATCGATAACCCAGTGATTTTTGAAATACTTTAATATTATTTTTAGGTCAGGAAAGGTCTAAATTTTCTTGATGTAAGAGTAGTGTACTATTCGTTACGATATTACGAAATCGTTTTCGTAGAAACAAATTTAATTTAAATATAGGTAATTATTCAGGTTATTTCAAAAAATACATAGTTATGAATAATTCAAGATTTCGATTTTGAAAAAAGACGTTGTGTTACTAAGCGTTGTTGATTGTTTTCTAACAATTTATTCTTGATTTATCAGATGAAACCTCAGTAGTTTTGTTGCTTTGTCAAAAACAATTAAAATTGACTACGGACAAAAAACGCATAGCGGAATTAGAAGCAAAAGTAGTACAATTGGAAGCAATCATTTTACAACTACTCGAGAATACGAGACTCTCATGCATCTTAAAGCTAGTGGTAATAGTTCAGTTCCTCCATCTAAAGACGAGAACAGACCTTTGAAAAATCAAAGTTTGTGTAACAATAGCGGTAAAAAAGTTGGTGGACAAAAGGGACACAAGGGCAGTACTCCTGAGATGACAAATACACTTGATTTTATAATTAGTTATCAACCTAATTTTTGTAAAATTTGCTCTAAAGATTAGTCGCAAACAGCCTCTGAATTGGTAAGTCGTAGGCAAGTAGTTGACATTCCACCTATTAAACCTGAATATACTGAACATCGCATTTACAAGAAAACAATCTCTTGTGGACATTGTAATTTATCTGATTTACCTGTCCAGGTTAAGACTTCCATAAGTTATGGTTCTAATATTCAAGCCACTATTGCTTATTTGCATCCCCGTCAATATCTTCCTTTTGAAAGTATGAGTGCGTTTTTTGCTGATTTTTGTAATTTGCCAATTAGCCAAGGAACTATCTGTAATTTGTTGCAGAACTTCGCTGAAAAAGCCAAACCAGCATTCGCAATTATTGCAACAAAAATGAAACAACAAACCGTTGTTGGAGCAGATGAAACAGAAATAAAAGTTGATGGAAAGAAGGGCTGGTTTTGGGCATGACAAAACAAATTTATGACTTACATTGCTTTCTCTAACAATCGAGGTTTTGCCACTATTGAAGATAATTTTGCAAAAGGATTTACAAATGTTGTTTTGGTTCATGACTGTTGGCCAAGCCATTTCAAGACCACTGCAAAACACACCAACTCTGCATTGCACATCTTTTAAGAGAATTAGTTTTTTTTAACAAAAATATCAATCTAAATGGGCAACAAATTTTAAAGCCATGTTATATGCAGCTTTAGAACTCAAGAAAAATTTAACCCCAAATCAATATTTATCCCCCGTAAAACAAAGAACTCAAATACTTAAAACACTAAATGAACTTCTTCAAGAAACAATTCTCAAAAATCAAAAAGAACTCAATGCTTTTCATAAAATAATTACTACATACAAGGATTTTGTCTTTATATTTCTGAACCATTATGAAGTCCCATTAGATAATAATGGATCGGAAAGAGCTATTAGAAATGTAAAAGTCAAACAAAAAATATCAGGGCGGTTCAAATCTACATCTGGAGCCGATGCTTTTGCAATCATAAGATCTCTAGTTGATACCACTATCAAATCTAAAAAAAATGTTTTCAAGCACTTTCGCTTATAGCTTTGAAGGGAACTGAATAGTTACAAAACTTTTTATTGCTTTAAATTTCTAGATAAAACAATCAATTTTTAATCCCTTACTTTAAAAAGTCAAGAAATAATTTTTTCTTGACTAATCAATAGTACATTATTTTTATTTAAATATTAATCAAATGTCTCATTTTAAAAAAAAAATTGATTAATCAATCTCAGCATCCTTTTCCAAATCTATATTAATTCCGTTTGATTTCTGAAAACTAATTTTCCGTCAAAGGCATCTATTAAAACAATACTATCTGTTGTAATTTTACCTGAAAGGATTTCTTTCGAAAGTTCATTGAGAACATCTCTTTGAATCACTCTCTTTACTGGTCGTGCACCAAACTGTGGATCGTATCCTTTTTCTGTTAAATAAGCAATAGCTTCTGGAGTAGCATCCATGGTTATACCTTGAAGAGCGAGCATTTTAGTAACACTCTTTAATTGTAATCCTACGATCTTAGCAATATTTTCAGTAGTCAATGGCGTAAACATTACGATTTCATCAATACGATTGATAAATTCTGGACGTACTGTTTGTTTTAATAACGCCAGGACTTCAACCTTAGCAGCTTCAGTCGCAGCTTCTATACTTCCTTTTATTCCGAAGTTTCGAGCATCAAATTTTTCCTGTATAATTTGGCTTCCCATATTAGAAGTCATTATAATTATCGTGTTTTTAAAATCTGCTAATCTTCCTTTGTTATCGGTTAAACGTCCTTCATCTAATACTTGTAATAAGATATTAAAGGTATCAGGATGTGCTTTTTCAATTTCATCTAATAAAATTACAGAGTACGGTTTTCTACGCACGGCTTCAGTTAATTGGCCACCTTCATCATAGCCTACATATCCAGGAGGCGCACCCACTAAGCGGCTTACGCTATGACGTTCTTGATATTCACTCATATCAATTCGAGTCATCGCATTCTCATCATCAAATAGATATTCAGCTAGTGCTTTAGCTAATTCTGTTTTTCCAACTCCAGTTGTTCCAAGGAAAAGGAAAGTTCCAACAGGCTTTTTCATATCCTGAAGTCCAGCACGACTTCTGCGTACAGCGTCACTAACAGCTTCAATAGCTTCTTCTTGACCTACTACTCTGTGATGCAATTCATCTTCTAGTCTCAATAATTTTTCTCGCTCGCCTTGTAGCATTTTCATTACTGGTATGCCAGTCCATTTGGCAACCACTTCTGCGATATCTTCTCGAGTTACCTCTTCTTTTATTAAAGAAGTTCCTGATTGATTTTCCTGTAATTCTTTTACAAGAACGTCTAATCGTTCTTGTGCCTCTTTTATTTTACCATAACGAATCTCCGCTACTTTACCGTAATCACCATCACGTTCAGCACGTTCTGCTTCATATTTAAAATCTTCAATTTCAGTTTTTACCGCTTGAATATTATCTACTACATCTTTTTCAGATTTCCATTTTGCATAGATTTCGTTGCGATCTTCTTTTAGATTGGCCAAATCCATGCCTAAAATCTTAAGCTTGCTTTCGTCTTTTTCACGTTTAATAGCTTCGATTTCAATTTCTAACTGCATTACTTTTCGGTCCAATACATCTAACTCTTCTGGTTTGGAATTGATTTCCATACGCAACTTAGATGCTGCTTCATCCATTAAATCAATCGCTTTGTCTGGAAGAAAACGATTTGTAATATAGCGTTGCGATAATTCAACTGCCGCAATTATAGCATCATCTTTTATTTGGACTTTATGATGCGTTTCATATTTTTCTTTAATTCCACGCAAAATAGAAATAGCACTTTCTGTATCGGGCTCTTCGACTACTATTTTTTGGAAACGTCTTTCTAATGCCTTATCTTTTTCAAAATATTTTTGATATTCATCCAAAGTAGTAGCTCCAATAGCGCGTAATTCTCCACGAGCTAATGCAGGTTTTAATATATTAGCTGCATCCATAGCACCTTCGCCGCCTCCAGCTCCCACTAGTGTATGAATTTCATCAATGAACAATACGATGTCACCTTCTGAAGAAGTCACTTCTTTCACTACGGCCTTTAATCGTTCCTCAAATTCACCTTTAAATTTGGCACCAGCAATAAGTGCTCCCATATCAAGAGAATAAACGATTTTATCCTTTAAATTATCTGGAACATCGCCATCTACAATTCTATGTGCTAATCCTTCGGCAATAGCCGTTTTTCCTACTCCAGGTTCTCCTACCAGCATCGGGTTGTTTTTAGTCCTGCGTGTCAAGATTTGTAATACACGACGAATTTCTTCATCACGTCCAATTACAGGATCAAGTTTACCATTTCGTGCTAATTCATTTAAATTTTTAGCATACTTATTTAACGAATTATAAGTTTCCTCAGCCGATGCCGACGTTACTCTTTCTCCTTTTCGCAGTTCATCAATCGCTGCCTTTAGCCCTTTTCCAGTGACACCCTGATCTTTTAAAATTTGTGCCGCTTTTGTTTTCGAATCAAAAATTGCTAAAATTAAATGTTCTATCGAAACGAATTCATCTTTCATTTTTTGTGCGATAATTTCAGCTTCATTCAAAGTTGTGTTTACTGTTCTCGAAAGCATTATTTCGCCCCCAGAAACTTTAGGAAAGCTTTGAATAGTGCTTTCTAAAATTTGAATAAATAAAGGAACATTTACATTTAATTTTTTTAGAATAAAAGGAGCAACATTTTCATCTACTTCAAAAATAGCTTTAAAAATATGTTCGTTTTCTATTTGTTGTTGCCCTTGGCTTTGAGCCAATTGCTGAGAAAGTTGAATAGCTTCCTGAGATTTAATGGTGAATTTATTTATATTCATGATTTTATACTGATTTATTGATATTTGATTAACTTTGTATGATTAGACAATCTATATTCCATTATAAAATTATAGACAAATTGACAGAATTTTCATGATAATTATCATATTAAAATGTCAAATTGTCTAAAAACAAAACAATTATGAGTTTTTTTAGAAATATTTTTAGTAGTACAGATAGCAGTGGGGCAAAAGAAAGCAAAATTGATTGGATTGAACTTACAGATTTAGGTCAGTTAAATGAAATTAATGCAATATCCGCTATAAAGCCGGTTGCGATTTTTAAACATAGCACCCGTTGTAGTATCAGTAGGATGGCACTAAAACAGTTTGAAAATGAGTTTAATAACTCGGATAAAATTACACTTTATTTTTTAGACTTAATTGAAAACCGAGCTATTTCTAATGAAATTGCAAATCAGTTTGGCGTAACCCATCAATCACCACAGCTGATTTTAATAAAAGAGGGCAAGGTCATTTATCATGTGTCGCATAGCGATATTGATGCTGATGCATTAGGTAGTAAAGTTTAAATAAATTTATTCATAAATCCACGAATTCTTTTTTTAGTCAATTTGTGGATTTATTATTTTTAATAGCCACCAGTTGAACCTCCGCCACTAAATCCTCCACCTCCAAATTCCATAGGAGAATCAATTGTAGCTTCTGGCTTTAAGCCAAATTGAGAAGTCAAGATTAAGGCTTCCGTATGAAGAAAATCATTTGAATTTATAAATCGATCTGGTCTAAAGGTTATTCCTTCTTTTTTATCTTTTAACATTTTAATGCTGAAATACGCTATTGCAAAAAGAAGTAAACCTACTGTAATTAAATATATTTCAGCAGGTATATCAAGAAAGTAAAAGTCTATGGAGTACAAAGAAAATACAAAAGTTAACAATCCGATCCATAAGAAAGACCGATCTAATTTTTTTAAGCCATAAAAAATATAGCTAATAGGCACAATAAATGTGAAAATGTAAAAGAACCAAGCAAATGAAATGTCAGCATTAGCGGTAATCTCATGTCCTAATAACGCAACTGAAAGTTCACGAACTACCAAATAGTTTCCTGAAAAATAAAATAATAGTAAACTATAGTACTTCACTAATAGTAATCCTTTCTGACAAATAGGATATTGAACATTTATTGTAATTTTTACGCAAATAAAGCAGCAAACAATTGCATAAAGCATTAGAATAAATGGCAGTATACTTTTACCAACAACTCCCATTTCGAACATAGTATAAGCTATTGTGGCAGTGCTCGCAAAGCAAAAAATTATAATTGAAGCGCGATTGATATACCTAAAATAGCTAAGTAAAGCAACGATTGTAGTAACTGCTGCAATTACAAGTTCAAATTCATTAGTTATAGTTCCTATTGCTCCAGCTAATAAAAGCTGTCCACCTATAATAAAAGCATCATCTAATCCGTGCTCTAAGAAATTCTGTCTTGCAAAGAACTCTGCTCCAATAAAACCTACAGCTGCAAATATAAAAAGGAACATCTCAAAATTATTATCCAAAACACCCAATCCAAATAGCGTAAGAAAACCGCAAATAGATGAATATAAAAGCATTCCTAAAAGCAAAAAACCTAAGCGAAACAATATGTTTTTCTGTCTTTTGGGTGTCGGTAATAATTTCTTAATTATTGCAAATTGATCCTCTGTAATAAATTTAGCATCCAATAATGAATGTGCCTCTTCAACCAAAAGCTGATTTTCTAATCTTATTTTATCTTGTGCTATCATTTTTTAATTTCAGAGTTAAATTTCTTAATTAATAGTATAAAAAGGAATATAGCACCTATTAAATAAAATGGACTTAAAATTAATATGATTTCAAACATATCTGTCAAATTCAAGTAATCGATAATTTTGAATAAAGTAATATTTAATCCAATAAAACCATACAAGACAGTAAATATAAAAAGAGAAACAGCTTTGATCTGATAACTGTAATTATAAAAATAATAGGTAGCGATTCCTAAAATAAAGGAAAACAGAAGGTAGTAATTGTTATCAATGATATTATTCAAGCATGATATCCCAATCAGATGGAGTGCGAAAGTCAAAAATATTAATGCAAAATGTATTTTGAGTTTGATTTTAAAACTGTAACAATTCCATAAAATGAGCACGATACCTAATCCTGTCGCGGCATAACTTAAGGAATTTGTATCGTATAAACCATTTTTTAAAAATGACTGTGGAGTTACTGTCAATCCAATATATGCTGCTAATCCCATTAAAGCTAAAGAAAGTACGTTTTTATTATCAAAATAGTATCCGGAAAATAGTCCAATTGCAGTTGGGATTATTGTTGCTAAACCGTAGTTAGTACCGAATGTATTATACTGAATTTGAAGATAACCAATTAATATGCAAGTCAATAAGTTAGCCGTAAGAACGATGTATTCCATCACCGAACTTTCAAAATGCATTTGATTTTTTTGAAATGGCGGTGCTTTTTTAAAACTAAAGTAATAACATATTGCAGTTACAATGACAATCAATGAAATTATAATGGAATGTCCTATGGTATCGATGTTTTGATATATTAAAACACCAATTCCAGAGGTGAATAGTAACACAGATAAGTACAGAAATATTTTTAATTCTGCATTTAAAGAAAATATATTTAAACTTCGATAGCTTGAAATTTGTTTGTATTGCTCTTCAGTTATTAACTGTTTATCAAAAAGAGTTTGAGTAGCCCTTTGATGCATATTTTCCATTTAGCGTATTTTAGTTAACCAAATGTAAGGAAATTATAGAAAAAAACGTAATGAAAATCTCATCCCTTTAGATCAATAACTTGTTGTATTGACCACATAAAATTTTATCTTTATTTTTTTTAAATTCAAATTAACAATAATTATCTCATAAGTGTTTTTTTTCTGGATAATAAAACTACTACTTTTTAAGGATTATATAACTATTGTAGATTATATCTTCAAAAATTTATGATAATTAAAGAAGATAAAATTAATTAACACCTACTATTTTATAAAATTTTAACTTAATTATATAATAAAAAATTTTTATAATATAAGTTTTAGGGAACGTCATTTAACTAACTTGTGAGACATTAAATTCATAAGTAAGTTACATCAGTATGATAGATCGTTTTTTAAGAATCAGAGAAAATTCAGAACAACTTTGCAAACCTTTATTTATTGAAGATTTTTCGCTTCAGGCTAGTGAATTTGCATCACCGCCAAAGTGGCATTTGGCACATACTAGTTGGTTTTGGGAAGAGTTTGTACTAACAAAATATGCTCACAATTACACGCTTTACAATGAAGACTTTCATTTTTTATTTAACAGTTATTACAATAATGTAGGAAAGCGAGTTTTACGTCCTTCAAGAGGCTTAATGTCAAGACCTACTGTAGCGGCAGTTTATAACTATAGAAAATACGTTACTAACGCTGTAGTTACTTTTTTAAACACAAATCCAAGTGAAGATATTTTAGCTGTAATTGAAATCGGAATAAATCATGAGGAGCAGCATCAAGAACTTTTAATTTATGATATCAAATATATTTTAGGAAACCAACCAACTTTCCCCGTTTATCAAGATAGTTTTAAAACTGAAATTGAAACTCAAGCAGACCATTTTATTCAGATTAATGCAGGCTTGTATGAAATAGGGCATCAAGGAAATAGTTTTTGTTTTGATAATGAATTGGGTAGTCACAAAGTGTATGTGAACGATTTTGAGATAAGTGGCAAGCTAGTTTCAAATCGTCAATATCTAGATTTTATTTTAGCTGGAGGTTATCAAAATTTTAATTTTTGGCACGATGACGGATGGAGTTGGATAAATAGCAATAAGATTGAAGCGCCATTGTATTGGCATAAAATAGATAATGAATGGTGGTATTATACTTTAAATGGTTTAATTAAATTAGATTTAGATTTACCAGTGATGCATCTCAGTTTCTATGAAGCTTTTGCTTATAGCGAATGGAAAGGTTGTCGTTTACCAACTGAATTTGAATGGGAAATTGCGAGCAATAAATTCAAGTGGGGACAGCTTTGGGAATGGACAAACAGCGCTTATCTGGCTTATCCAGGATTTAGTAAATCATCCGGCGCATTAGGCGAATATAATGGTAAGTTTATGATTAATCAGATGATTCTTCGAGGCAATTCTGTAGCAACTCCAGAAGGACATAGCCGGAAGACATATCGTAACTTTTTTCCTCCAGATATGCGTTGGCAATTTAGCGGATTGCGATTAGCAAAATAATTAAAAATCAATAGTATAAAAATGAGCATAAATTAGATTTGGTCACAAAGACCGATGATGATATGCATATTCCTCCCTAACTGTCGGGACTAATAAAAAATAAATCTTATCTATATATGAAAGCAATATTTAATAAAGTAGTGATCGCAGAAAGTCAAGAAACTGTGGTCGTTGAAGGAAATCATTATTTTCCTTTTACAAGTGTTAATTGGGATTATTTTACAGAAACAAGTCATCATTCAACTTGCCCGTGGAAGGGAAAGGCTTCTTACTATACTGTAAAAGTTAATGATGAAATAAGTGAAAACGCGGCTTGGTTCTACAAAGAACCAAAGGAGTTAGCTAAGAAAATAAAAGATCATGTAGCATTTTGGAAAAAAGTCACAATCGAAGAATAAATTTCTCATTTATAATAAAATTATGAAAAAGTTTGATTTTATAATTATCGGTAGCGGGCAAGCGGGAGTACCTTTAGCTTTTAGCCTTGCTAAAAAAGGAACAGTTGCATTAATTGAAAAAAGTCTTATTGGTGGGACTTGTGTCAATACCGGTTGTGTTCCTACAAAAGCGTATGTTGCCAGTGCACGCCGAATGTGGGATAGCTTGCATGGAGAAGAAATGGGAATTGAAATTCCAGCTGGTGCAAAAGCTAATCTTGAGAAAGTAAAAGCGAGAAAAGAGATTTTAGTGAACGCTTCGCGCGAAGGTATTGAGAACAGTATTGCTGAAAATGATAACATTACGCTATTTAGAGGTGAAGCTCATTTTATTTCAAATTATGAAATTAAAGTTAATGATGATAAAATTACTGCTAATCAAATTTTTATAAATGTTGGCGCACGAGCAATTATTCCTATCGAATTTGCTACGGTAGATTATTTAACTAATGTTGATATTTTGCAGCTAACAAAGATTCCTGAACACTTAATAATCATTGGCGGAAGCTACATAGGATTAGAATTTGGTCAAATGTTTAAACGTTTTGGTAGTAACGTAACCATAATTGAAAGCGGGAATCGACTCATTAGTAAAGAAGATGAAAATGTAAGTAACGCAATTGCTCAAATTTTTCGAGATGAAGAAATAGAGATTGAATTTAATGCTGCAGAGTTAGTTGCATCGCAGGATGGGAATATTATTTCCGTAAAAATAAATGGAACTAATAAAGAAATTAACGGTACTCATTTACTGCTGGCTGTAGGTAGGTCGCCAAATACCGACACATTACGTATAGAAAACACTTCAATCATTTGCGACGAAAAAGGATATGTAGCTGTTGACGATTATTGCAAAACTAATGTAGCAGGTATTTTTGCGATAGGAGACTGTAACGGTAAAGGTGCCTTTACTCATACTTCTTATAATGATTTCCAGATTGTAGAAGACTATCTTTTGGGAGATAAAAAGAGGAAAATCAGCGACAGAATTATTACTTATGGATTATTCATTGATCCACCGCTTGGGAGAGTGGGTATGACAAAAGTTCAAGCTATAGAGAAAGGTTTTTCTATTTTGATTGGTAATAGACCTATGAATAAAATTGGTCGGGCCAAAGAAAAAGGAGAAATTAAAGGATTTATGGAAGCGGTTATTGACGCAAAAACAAATGAGTTTTTAGGAGCTTGTGTTTTGGGCGTAGGTGGTGATGAAATTATCAGTGGAATCACTAATTTAATGTATGCTAAACAGCCTTATACCATTTTAAGAGATTCCATTCATTTGCATCCTACTGTTAGTGAACTCATACCTACAATGCTAGAAAATTTAAAATCAATCGCTAAAGAGTAAAATTTTGATTAAAAAATTATATGGTCATTTAAGTCCAAACAGTTTGCTACTTTACGGAGCGTTATTTGGTTTATTCTTTTTTCTTACTGGTTTATTTGCTCCCACTTTTTTAACAGATGTTTTAAATAAAGTGAATAAAATTTTGCTAGCTATTTTTAGTACTTATTATTTATGGGTTGGATTGATAAGCGTTATAGCAGCTTTAATTATTTTGTTTATGCCAATGCGCAAGCAACGTTTAGGTAATGAAAAACCGGCTTTCTCTTATTTCAGTTGGGTTGCCTTATTGTACAGCACGGGCATGGGTTCAGGATTATTATTACGTGCAGTTCAAGAACCAATTTATTATCTAAATAATCCTCCCGTTGCAACATTAAATAATAAGGTTACCGCTTTACAGTACACTTTTTTTCACTGGGGTTTCACGCCTTGGGCGATGTATAGTTTGTTTGGTTTGATTGTGGCTTATAATCTATATGTAAAAAAAATCCCTAATTTGTTAGATGCAATTGTTCCTTATGCTAATCGTAAAATCGTTAAATATATTGCCACAATATTTATTGTATTGATCACAATAACTGGCGTTATAGCCTCATTGGGATTAGGAACAGCTCAAGTTGTAAATGGTATAGAATATGCTTTTAAAGTAGATTACGGTACAAATTTTTTACTGATAATGGTTGTTCTTATTGGAATTGTAGCAACATATTCAGCATTGACAGGAATAAATAAGGTAATCAAATTTTTAGCTGATTTCGACTTTACATTTTCGATCATACTTATGTTGTTTATTGGTTTATTTATGAATTTTAATAATTTTTTGTATCAAACTTTCGTAGCTTTTTATAATTATGTTATTCATTTTGTAGAAATGAGTTTGTCACTCGGAAGTTATAAAACTACTCCAAGTTTCACTCAAGAGTGGACCGTTTTTTATTGGGCTTTTTGGTTAGCTTGGGTTCCATTTACGGGAATATTTATCGCCAGAATATCAAAAGGTAGAACAATAAAAGAGTTTTTAATAACAACAATTTTCATTCCAACATTAGCAACCATTATTTGGTTTTCCATATTTGCAAATTCAGCTTTTGAAATAATTGCGTTAGGTGATAAAACACAATTTAATAATGTTTTCATTTCATTATTTGTGTTTCTAGAGCATTTTCCTTTATACTCTATTACATTTTTTATCGCAGGTTTACTGGTGCTTATTTCCATTATAAACTCTGTTGATTCTGCAATATTTGTTTTGGGAATGTTTAGTGATAATGGTAATGAAAATCCCTCTAAGAGGCATAAACTGGGCTGGGGATTGATAATTACTACTACGGCTCTTGGACTTACAGCCCTTGGAACTAGTGAGCTCCTTAATGGTGTTAGTAATTTATTAATTATAATGGCTTTACCTTTTAGCTTCTTATACGGCAGCATCGTTTTTACATTTTTCAAAAATATAATTGCAAATAAAGGATCCACAATCAATACTGAGGAGAACTAATCATTTAATTGACCACCATAATTAGAAATATTTTACACCAAATAAAGATGACTGAAATAAAAACTATAAAAAAAATTGAACATATCAATACTGCAGTCGATTATTTTAAAAATGAAATTGATGAAGGATTGAGCAGTATTAAAAAATCATTGCCATCAAAGTATTTTTATGATAAAAAAGGCGACGCCTTATTTGTAAAGATCATGCACCTGCCCGAGTATTACGTAACGCGATCAGAACATGAAATTTTTAGAACAAAAAGTCAGTCTATTATTGAAGCTTTACATCTTAACCCCAACACCTATTTTGAATTAATTGAATTGGGAGCTGGCGATGGTTTAAAAACTAAGGAGCTCTTACGAGAATTAAATCGATTACATTATAAGTTTGATTATATGCCTGTTGATATTTCTAAAAATGCGTTAGAGAGCTTGGAGAAAGACTTGAATAAAGAAATGCCAAGCCTGTCAATAAAAACGAAACAAGGAGATTATTTTGAGGTTTTAGAATCATTAAATGAAAATCATAATTCAAAAGTAATTCTGTTTTTAGGGTCAAATATTGGAAATATGTCTGATGATGTTGCTACTGATTTTATGTCTAAATTAAGTGCTAATTTACAAAATAAGGATAAACTATTGTTGGGTGTCGATCTAATTAAACCGGCTTCCATTGTACTTCCTGCATACAATGATAGTCAAGGAATAACTGCGGCTTTTAACTTAAATTTATTGCAGAGAATAAATAAGGAATTAGGAGCTAACTTTGACTTAAAATTTTTTAAGCATCAAGCTGAATATAAGGAGAGCGACGGAATTGCAAAAAGTTTTTTGGTTAGTACCAAGGCACAACAAGTTTACATCACTAAAATCAATAAAAATTTTAGTTTTCATGAAGGTGAAAAGATTTTGACGGAAATATCCAGAAAGTATAATGATGAAATTTTAAATTCAATTTTAAGCAAAACCGATTTTATTATTAAAAATAGAATTACAGATAGCAAAGTTTATTTTGCGAATTACATTTTAGAACGTAAATAAAATTTATAATTGCACAAATGCAATTGTAAATTTTGCAATTTGAAAAAGTGTTTTTTTAGTTTAAAAGCAATTTAATTTTCATAAATAAGTGCTGAATAAAAAAGAAAAGTGACTTAACGTATTTTTCGCTATAATGATCATTTTATTTCTAATAGGCTAACTTCATCTTTTCTTTAATCTCGTTTAAGCAAAGATTATTAATGCTGCCTTCGTGCGTGTGTTTGGTTTCCTTTGGTGATTGAAATGTGCCATTTTCAAGCTGTTCTGCAACTGCTTTATAAGCATCTCTAAAAGGAATTCCAGCAACTACCATTTCGTTTAAGGAATCTACCGTAAATAAATAATCATATTTTTTATCTTCTAAAATATGCTTTTTTACTTTGATATCCTTAATAGAGAAGATAGCAATATCTAAACAAGCTTTTAGATTTTGAATCGCAGGAAATAAACCTTCTTTGAGCAATTGTAAGTCTCTATGATAACCACTAGGAAGGTTATTTGTGATCAAAGTAATTTCATAAGGTAATGCTTGTATTTTGTTGCATTTTCCTCGGATCAGCTCAAAAACATCTGGATTTTTTTTATGCGGCATTATGCTTGAACCCGTTGTAAGATGTGCTGGTAAAGAAATAAAATCAAAATTTTGACTCATGTACAAGCAAACATCCATAGAGAATTTAGCCAAAGTTGCTGCAACACTGCTCATTGCAAATGCGACTGTTTTCTCTGATTTTCCACGGCTCATTTGGGCTGCAACTGAGTTGTATTTTAAGGTTTCGAAACCTAATTCTTGAGTTGTAAAGGTTCTGTCGATAGGGAAGGAGCTCCCATAACCTGCTGCAGAACCTAATGGATTTTGGTCTACAATTTTCAATGCTGCATTCAGCATTGTCATATCATCAATCAATGTTTCAGCATAAGCAGAAAACCACATTCCAAAAGAAGATGGCATAGCAATTTGCAGATGGGTGTAGCCAGGCAACAAAACATCTTGATGTTTCTCAGCTGATTCCATTAGCAAATCAAAAAGTGTTTTTACTTGACTTTTGAAGTCTTTTACAACGTCCTTTAAATATAAATTGACATCTACTAAAACTTGGTCGTTACGAGAACGAGCAGTGTGGATTTTTTTTCCAGCATCACCAAGTTCTACCGTTAATAAATATTCAATTTTTGAATGTACGTCTTCAAAATTGTCTTCAATTATGAAGTTTCCATTTTCAGCATCTTTGATAATATCTTGTAAAGCTATAACTAATGAATTAGTTTCTAAATCCGATAAAAGTCCAATTTGCCCTAGCATTTTGGCATGTGCAATGGATCCTAAAGCATCATATTTGGCCAAAACTAAATCTAACTCTCTATCATTTCCAACAGTAAATTGTTCAATTTGCTTATCTGTTGGTATTCCTTTTTCCCAAAGTTTCATAGTTGTATTTTTATTTCGCTGAGATTCTCAGAAGTTTCTCAAAGACTCGCAAAGTTTCTATTTTTTGAATTACTATACTATCTAAAGTAATTTTAATTGTCTTAATTTCCGAAATTCCCTAGCCCCGATAGTAGTGTAAATCCTTTTTTGACTCGCCCTAGCGAGGTAAAAAAGATTGTAACGAATAGCGGGAAATAGCTCCTAAAAAAATTACTGTCTGAAAAAATCGCTTAAAATCTTAATATACAATTCAATTCCTTCTTCGATTTCGCTTAAATAAATAAATTCATCTGCGGAGTGTGATCGCAAGGTTTCTCCAGGTCCTAATTTTAAAGATTTACAACTCAAAACTGATTGATCTGAAAGGGTGGGAGAGCCGTAGGTTGTTCGTCCTAAAGCGATTCCCGCTTGTACCAATCCATGATTAACGGCAATTGAAGAAGCGTTTAAATGCATCGACCGTGGATTTACTTCGGCGATAATATGTTTTCTTACTATTTCTAAAATTTCGCTATTATTGTAACAATCATTGACTCTTATATCAACCACTAAATCACATTGTGACGGCACTACATTGTGTTGTTTTCCAGCATAGATTTGAGTAACCGTCATTTTTACAGGTCCCAATTGTTCTGATATTTTTTCGAATTGATAGCTGTTGAACCATTCGATAATAGATATTGCATTATAGATTGAATTATCAGCATTGTTATGAGCGGCGTGACTTGCAGTTCCTTTTACGATAACGTCTAAGACCAGTAATCCTTTCTCTGCAACAGCCAACTGCATCAATGTGGGTTCTCCCACAATGGCACATTCCAATTCTGGCAAATGTTTTAAAACACTATTTAATCCTTTTTTTCCGCTACTTTCTTCTTCGGCTGAAGCTACGATGACAATATTGTAAGGAAGATTCTGATTTTCGTAAAAATAAACAAAAGTGGCAAGTAAAGAAACTAAGCAACCGCCGGCATCATTACTGCCTAGCCCAAATAACTTACTGTTTTTTACAAAAGCTTTGAAAGGATCGTTAGTGTATCCTTGATTTGGTCTTACCGTATCGTGATGCGAATTTAGCAAAAGAGTAGGTTTGTTTTCATCAAAATATTTGTTGAAAGCCCAAACATTATTATTTTCTCTTTTGAAAGGGATGCTGTTTTGTGTAAACCAATTTTCAATTAAAAGTGCCGTTTTATCTTCTTCACTTGAGAATGAAGGCGTTTCAATTAGCGATTTTAATAATGCAATAGCTTCTTGTGTTAAGATATTTATACTTTTCATACTTTATTATTTTGCAATAGAGGTGGTATTTTTTGCCATGAAGGCACAAATGCACAAATTTTTTAATCTGTGTAAATTTTTGAAATTTGTGTCTTATATATTATAATTCTATGGTTGTGTAAATTGTATTTTCATTCTTTAACATCCTGTGGTGTCCAATTTTTATTTTTTTAACTCCTTTTAGTAAGCTGTTAAAACAATTATCAAGTTTAGGAATCATACCTGAGTGTATCGCTTTGTCGTGTCGTAATTTAGAATATAGTTCTTGATTCATTATTTCAATTACTGAAGAATCGTCATCTGAATCATATAGAACTCCAGGTTTCTCAAAGCAATAACTTAAAGTAACTTCAAATGTTTTTGATAAAGCTATAGCTAATTCGCTAGCTATTGTATCCGCGTTAGTATTGAGCAATTGACCTTTTCCATCATGAGTTATCGCGCAAAATACAGGAATGACTCCATTAGAAAGTAGGCTACTTACTAATTCGGTATTTACTTTCTTGACATCACCCACAAACCCGTAATCAACTGTAGGATGATTTCTTTTTGAGGATTGTATCAAATTACCATCAGCTCCAGAAAACCCCATGGTATTACATTGATTTGCTTGTAATTGAGCAACAATATTTTTATTTATTTGTCCTGCATAAATCATCACTGCAACATCTAGCATTAGTGCATCCGTAATCCGTCTACCTTCAATCATTTGGGGAGTTAAACCAATGCTTTCTGCCATTTTAGTAGCTGACTTTCCACCGCCATGTACAAGCACTTTGTAGCCTTCAATTTTAGAAAAATCTAATAAAAATTGTGCTAATTCAGCTGGATTATCTATGATGTTTCCACCAATTTTAATGATGCTTACCGCTTTTTTAGTTTCCATTTTTCTCTTATTTCTTTTTTCCAGTGCTTGGAAACTTTCCATTTGATGTTGTTGCGCAGAATTTTAATATTTTTTGTAAAACCAGTTGTGCTGCATAAGTTCTATTATTAGCTTGCTCAATAACAATTGAATTTTCGCTATCTAAAACCTCGTCACTTACAATTACATTACGTCTTACCGGTAAACAATGCATAAATTTAGCATTATTGGTCAATTTCATTTTATCAGCTGTAACGGTCCAGTTAGAGTCTGAATTTGTGATTTTACCATATTCTTTATAATTACTCCAGTTTTTAGTATAAATGAAATCAGCATTTTCAAATGCTTTATTTTGGTCGTATTCAATCGTAGAATTTTTAGTGATTTCAGGATTTAATTCGTATCCTTCAGGATGAGCGATTACAAATTCTGCATCTTGTAACTGCATCATTTCCACAAATGAATTTGCGACAGCTTGTGGTAATGCTTTTGGATGTGGAGCCCACGATAGCACTACTTTAGGTTTATGTTTTGTTTTATGTTCAGCCATGGTGATTGCATCTGCTAGTGACTGTAGTGGGTGACCAGTTGCACTTTCCATATTGACAATAGGAACTGTAGCATGTTTTAAAAAACCGTTAAGGACGATTTCGGCATTGTCTTTTTCTTTATCTACTAATCCAGCAAAAGCTCTAATAGCGATAATATCGCAATATTGGGAAATTACAGCAGCCGCTTCTTTAATGTGTTCGGATGCACCAGAATTCATAATAGCACCGTCTTCAAACTCAAGTGTCCAACCTTCACTAGTAAAATTCATTACCATTACGTTCATCCCTAAGTTTAATGCTGCTTTTTGTGTGCTTAAACGTGTTCTTAAACTTGAATTGAAAAACAACATTCCTAAGGTTTTATTTTTACCCAGTTTTTTGTTTTTAAGTGGTTTTTTCTTGATTTTTATTGCTTGTTTGACCCATTTTTTAAGCGATTCTATGTCTTGTATTGATATGTAATTCATTTTTTTTTATTTAATTGATTATTTGATTAATTGGTTAAAGGTGTAAACGAATAAAAGATTAACCACATAACCAATTTTTAAATTATTTTAGTAAAAGGAATTTCGTCTCTTAAAGCTTTCAGAATAAAATTATCATTTAGTCCATTGACGATCCAAGTTTCGATATTTGCAGCTTTTGCTATTGCTGTTGCTTCTATTTTAGATTGCATTCCGCCTGTTCCATGTGAGGATTTTGAATCACCTATTTCTTTTTTCATCAATTGTAAGTCAGTTACAAGCGTAATCGTTTCCGGAATAGCGTTATCGATTGATAATTTAGTGTAAATACCATTGGTGTTAGTGGCTATAATTAGAAGGTCAGCTTTTAATAAAACGGCTGTCAATGCGGCTAACTTATCATTGTCTCCAAACTGAATTTCATCAGTGGCTACAGTATCGTTTTCGTTTATTATTGGGATGTAATTATTCTTAACTAATACATTAATAGTATTTACAATATTGACTTTAGATTGTTCTTTTTCGAAATCAGAATAAGAAAGCAAGCATTGCGAAATCAACAATCCTAAATCACTAAAGCTTTCATGATAAATCCGCATCAAATGGGGTTGACCAATAGAGGCTAGCGCTTGTTTTACAAAAACATCTTTATCTTGGTTTTCTAGTCTTACAAATTGTTTGGCAGCAGCAATAGCACCTGAACTCACAATTATAAATTCATAATCCTTTTGTAATTCAGCTATTTGTATACCTATATCCTCAATTTTTCCTCTCGAAATATAATTGGTTTCTTTAGTTAATGTATTGCTTCCTAACTTTAATAATATTCTTTTTTTCATATTATGCTTTTGGCTTTTAGCTTTTAGCTGTTGGCGTTACGACTTGTAATATAATTTCAATTTAACATGGCTAAAAGCTAAAAGCAAATAGCCAAATGCTTAACAATCTATCTTATCTGCCCATCCCCGTAAATATACCATTTATTAGTAACCAAATGTTGTAAACCAATTGGTCCGCGCTGATGTAATTTATCAGTGCTTATTGCTAATTCGCCTCCAAGGCCAAATTGTCCTCCATCAGTAAATCGGGTAGAAGCATTTTGATAAACTGCCGCAGTATCTACATTTTCCATAAAATACTGCGCAGTGGAAACATTTCTGGTAATGATTGATGCTGAATGTCCACCGCAATACTTATTAATTTTATCAATAGCTTCTTGATCACAATTTGTGGTTCCAATTACAATTTTATAATCTAAGAACTCTTCGTGCCAAATTAAATCAGATTCAATTTGGCGAATATTAGCTACTTTTGAAATCCCTTGATCGCCTAAAACAGTGATATTTTTTAGCTGTAATTCGGTAATTAATTTTTTGGCAAATTCTTCCCAATTCTCTAAATTAGTATCTATTAAAACTTTATCTAAAGCATTACAAACCGAAATATTTGAGGTCTTTCCATTTATGATAATAGCAAGTGCTTGGTCTAAGTCAGCATGAGCGTTTACATAAACGAAATTATTTCCACGACCGCTTATTATTACAGGACAAGTAGCATGTTTTTTTACAAAAGCGATTAATTTTTCTCCACCACGAGGAACAATTAAATCGACTTTTTGTGTTGGTGTTTCTAAGAAAGTCTGTGTTTCTTGGCGATTATAGTTCAAATATTCTACCCAATCTGTTGAAATATTATTTTCTTTTAAAGCTTGATGCCATAGGTCGATAATTTTCAAATTAGACAGTAAAGATTCTTTTCCACCTTTTAACAAGATCTTATTCCCTGACTTAAAAGCAATTCCAGCAGCCTCTACCGTAACGTCAGGCCTAGATTCGTAGATAATCATTATGGTTCCAAAAGCAGCGGTTTTATTGATGATTTTCATTCCATTTGAATGGTCAAAATTAAAACGTTCGACACCAATAGGATCTTCTTGACAGGCTAATTGTTGCAAAGATAAAATCATTCCATCAATCTTAGCATCGTCAACTAATAAGCGTTTTTCCATTGCCAAGTCCTCTCCAGAATAATTACTTATGTCCTGTTGATTTGTAGTTTTAAGACTGGCTCTCTCTTTTTCTAAAAGCTCCACCATGCTGCTTAAAACTAAATCTCGTTTTTGTATTGGTAGTAAATGGTTCATAGTTTTTATTTAAATATTTGAGCGTGTTCGTTGCAGCCAATTGGTCTATTTGTCCTAAATTTTTTATCAATTGCCACGGGTTTAAACCCGTGGCAATTGATAAGAGAAAAACTTGAGGCAAGAAATAATGCTTTTGTTTCTGATTCTAAAAGTCAAAGACTTTTAGAATAATTTAAAATCTTACCTTTTTTTGGTTATAAATCACTTTATAGGTTGTCTTAATGTCAACCTCTAGCGAATAATTCTTAAATAGTACTTTAACGCTGTTAAACTTTTTTTCAAAAATCACCTTATTTTTATCTTTTTCAAAGTTTTAAACTTTGAAAAAGATTTATTTATGATTTCAACTCTGCTAAACTTTCTTTTAAAGCATTGATAAAAGTATCAATAGCTTCTTTTTTGATTGTTAGTGGAGGAAGGATTCTTAATAAGTTTTTATTGCTGGCACTTCCAGTGAAAATATGTTTTTCAAGAATTAACTTTTTTCGCAAGGCACTTACATCAAAATCAAATTCTACGCCTAGCATTAGTCCTCTACCTTTAACTTTAATGACCTCTGGGACTTCTTTTATTTTTTCTTGAAAATAGGTAGAAATTGCTACTGCATTTTCCATTAATTTCTCTTTTTCGATAATATCTAAAACTGCAATTCCTGCTGCACACGATAAATGATTACCGCCAAAGGTTGTTCCTAACATGCCATAAACTGCTGCGATATGATGACCAATTAGTACGCCTCCAATAGGAAAACCATTACCCATTCCTTTAGCAATAGTTATTATATCTGGCGTAACGTTATGGTGTTGAAATCCAAAAAACTTGCCAGTTCGTCCGTATCCGGCTTGAACTTCATCTAAAATGAGAACTGCTTCATAAGTTTTACACAACTTTTCCAGCGTTTGAAAAAACGATGTCGAAGCTTGATCTAATCCACCCACACCTTGAATAGATTCAATTATTACAGATGAGACATCTCCCTTTGCAAGTTCTTTTTCTAAGGCATCAATATCATCAAATGGCAGGAATGTTACTTTTTGTTGTTTGTTTAAAGGGGCATTAATTTTTTCATTGTCAGTTACTGCAACAGCAGCTGAAGTTCGTCCATGAAAGGAATTATGGAAAGCAATCACTCTTGATTTACCATTTACAAAAGAGGCTAGTTTTAAAGCATTTTCATTTGCTTCAGCGCCTGAGCTACACAAGAATAAATCATAATTTTCGCAGCCAGATAATTTTCCTAATTTTTTAGCTAATTCCTCTTGAATTGGATTTTGAATCGCATTTGAGTAAAACGCTAAATGATCTAATTGATCTTTGAGCTTTGCCACGTACTCAGGATGTGTATGACCCACAGAAATTACGGCGTGTCCACCATAAAGATCTAAATATTCAATTCCTTTGTCATCAGTAATGATACAATCTAGACCTTTTACCGGAGTTACATCATATAATGGGTAAACGTTAAATAAATTCATTGTTTTTTATTTTTGTTTAATAGTTTAGTCGGTTAATCGGTTAATCGATTAAACAGTTAATCGATTAACCGAATAAATGTCTTTAAAATCCTGATGGTTTCAAATGTAGTCCTGTGCTTTCATCTAATCCAAACATTAAATTCATATTCTGAATCGCTTGGCCTGAAGCTCCTTTTACTAAATTATCAATCACTGAGGTAATTAATAATCGGTTTCCTTTTTTCATTAAACTGATGATACATTTATTGGTTTGCACCACTTGTTTCATATTAATGTTTGTTGTGGTCACAATTACGAAAGGCTGATCTTTATAAAAATTTTCATATTTTTCCAATATATTTTCCAGCTTTTCCTCGACTGTAGTGTATAATGTTGCAAAAATTCCTCTAGCAAAATCACCTCTATTTGGAACAAAAATTAATTCATTTTTATAGTCTGCCTGCAGCTGATTCACGCTTTGGTTAATTTCGCCTAAGTGCTGATGTTCAAAAGCTTTATAATGTGACATATTATTAGATCTCCAACTAAAATGTGTGGTTTCTGATGGAGAAACGCCAGCTCCTGTACTTCCGGTGGTGGCATTAATATGAACGTCATGATTCAGCAATTTGGCTTCCGCCAAAGGCAATAATGCTAATTGAATGGCTGTTGCAAAACAACCTGGATTAGCTATAAATTGAGCATTTATAATTGCTGTTTTGTTCAGCTCCGGTAGTCCATAAACGAAAGTGCCTGCGTTAAATTTTTTATCTGCGGTCAAGCGAAAATCATTACCTAAATCGATAATTTTAGTGGTACTTGCTAACTGATGTTGCGCTAAAAATGCTTTAGACTTGCCATGTCCTAAGCACAAGAAAATAACATCTACAGCTGGATTTACAGTGTCAGTAAAATTCATTTCGATGTCACCTAATAAATCATGATGCGCCACAGAAAGTGGTTTGCCTGCATTAGTTGTGCTATAAACGAAATCTAATTTAGCCTTAGGATGAAACATTAATATTCTGATTAATTCCCCTGCAGTATATCCTGAACCACCTATTATTCCAACGTTGATCATAATTTCTATTATTTTTTTAAAACTGAATTTCTTTTACTATTCTCCTGTACGTTCTTTTACCTTTTAGTTGTTTTTAAATATTTTAAATCATGTCTACAAGTTCTGAAAAAGACCGTGTAGAAGGTAATAAATAATCTTAAACTGTTTTGGCTAGACGAGTGCGTGAGGGATAGAGGCCGCTTCCTTTTGTGAAGCGTTAGCGCAACAAAAGATACAGCATATAGCCCGACCCATCCCCGATAGCAATCGGGGTTACAGAAGGTCACGCCCAAAAACTAATTATTATCATTCATAAGTTTCATTATTCACTGATGAAAATATGTTTTGTGCATTGCCTAAAATTTTAATAAATCCTTTAGCATCATCAGATGTCCACGCATTATTCATTTCGCCGTATTGTCCAAAACCTGTATTCATCAAATCATTTTCAGACTCTATTCCGTCAAGCGAAAAATGATATGGTTTTAAAGAAACAGTTACTGTTCCATTCACTGTTTTTTGAGTGTCTTCAAGGAAAGCTTCAATGTTTCTCATCACAGGATCAAGAAATTGTCCTTCGTGAAATAACATCCCGTACCAGTTTCCTAATTGCTCTTTCCAGTATTGCTGCCATTTTCCAAGAGTGTATTTCTCTAATAAATGATGGGCTTTAATAATAATCAAAGGAGCAGCGGCTTCAAAACCAACTCGGCCTTTGATGCCAATAATTGTATCGCCTACGTGAATATCTCGACCGATAGCATATAAATTGGCTATTTTTTCAAGAGCAACAATATTATTGGACGGTTTATCTTTTTTGCCATTTATAGCAATTAGTTCTCCTTTTATAAATTCTAAAGTTACTTTTTCTTCGCCTTCTTTATGTAATTGTGATGGATAAGCCTCATTAGGCAATGGTTTTCCTGAAGTTAATGTTTCTTTTCCTCCTACGCTAGTTCCCCACAATCCTTTGTTGATCGAGTATTGCGCTTTTTCCCAGGAATAATGAACTCCATTTTTTGCTAAATAATCTACTTCTTCTTGCCTAGATAATTTTAGATCTCTGATAGGAGTGATAATCTCAATTTCGGGAGCTATGGTTTGGAATATTAAATCAAACCGTATTTGGTCATTACCAGCACCAGTACTTCCATGAGCAATTGCTTCAGCACCCATAGATTTGGCATATTTTATAGCTTCCATCGCTTGAAAAACGCGCTCGGCACTTACTGATAATGGGTAGGTGTTATTTTTTAATACATTGCCATAAATTAAATATTTTATGGCTTTGTCATAATATTTATCTACAATTGTTAGGTTAGTATGTTTTGCGCTACCTAATTCGTAAGCTCTTTCCTCGATGGCATTAAGTTCTTCTACATCAAATCCACCTGTATTTATAAGGACAGTATGTACTTCATATCCTTTTTCATTTTTTAAATATTTCAGACAATACGATGTGTCTAAACCGCCACTGTAGGCTAATACTACTTTTTTCATTTTATTTATTTTTTCGATCTAACTTACATGATAATAAGTATCAGTTTTAAAGTAAATCAGATTTATAGTTTATATTGATTTTTCTAAGAAAATGGCTTGCTTTATTTTTTTTAAACGATTCCAAATCCTCACGTTGAAAGGATGTTTTGGTGGATCCTTAACTTTTTCTTTCGGGTCATAAAGCATCCCGGTACAAAGGCATAACTTATTATCTTTACTTTTTAGAATTTCATAATTAGTGCATGTTTGGCACCCTTTCCAGAAACTTGGGTCACTCGTTAATTCAGAAAAGGGAACAGGTTTGTATCCTAAGTCCGAGTTAATTTTCATTACCGCTAAACCTGTAGTTATCCCAAAAACTTTAGCCTCAGGATATTTTTTTAAGGAATAGTCAAATACAAATGATTTAATTTTTTTAGCTAAACCTAAATTTCGGTAATCTGGATGTACTATTAAACCTGAATGCGCTACAAATTTTCCGTGTTGCCAACTTTCGATATAACAAAAACCGGCAAATTGACCTTCGACCAATGCAATGACAGCATCGTTAGTTTCCATTTTTTTCTGGATGTAGTCAGGAGTTCTTTTTGCAATTCCAGTACCTCTTAATAGAGCGGATAACTCTATGGTATCGCAAATTTCTTGCGAATATTTATAATGTTCTTCCTGAGTTACAATAATAGAAATATTCATTTCAAGAGTTGAATTTTGAGTTAAATAATATGTAAGACGTTTGTTTTTGAAATAAACTTTCATCAATGACTACTAGAGCACAAAAATTATATATTGTTAAACAATAAATAAGATGATGACCTAAAACCAGTAAATTAAATATAGATTTTGGGTATAATGTTCGAATACAAAATAGGATTGATTTCAAAACGAGAAAATAAAAAATGAATAAAAATATATCAGAACACTTGTGGAAACTATACTAATAGCGTCCGTACTTCGGGAGAAGTAGTAGGTCTGTTTGTCCGTGAGATTGGATTTATATTTAAACTGTTCATTTTCATTGGGTCAAAAGTAAACAAAATTTAACAAGGAATCATTTGTTTGGTTAACAATAACAAATTTTTATGGTATTGTTATCTTTAATCAAAAAAAAACTCCCTGACTGTTTTAAGTCAAGGGTTTTTTTACGAAATAAGTATTAGACACTAATTTCTAAATCTATTATTAGTAATAATGTTTTTTATTTTACTCTTTAAATCTTCACCAGTATCATAAATCATTTGCTCACTGCTTGGAAAAATAACCGATTTTTTATCAAAATATAAGTAATAATTATCGTCTGATGCGCGACGGTCTCCTTTATAAGTTGCATGAATATTTTCAAAAACGTATTCACTTGTGATAGGGAATGTTTTTAAAATTTGCTTACTTTTTAAGTTTATATAATCGATTTTAGCGGTTATTTGACAAGATTTAAATTGTCTAAACTCATAAATAGTAGCATTTACTTTTCTAAGATTATCGACTAATACCACTTTACCTTTATCATCTAAAACTTCTTTTCCATTAGCATCGATCAGCTTTTTAGTGCCATCTTTGATGATGCGTTCTTTTGAAAATTCCTTTTCTTTTATTTGCTCAGGTGATATATAAATTTGTCTAAAATTGATTATTAATCCATAATCGTAATAAATTCCTTTTTGTTCAGCATTATGATAAACGGTCCATTTGTCATTTAATCCTAAGGTGCTGAAATCTAATAAATCATTTTGAAGGCGCACGGGAATAATCATATTCGTTTCATTTTTAGTATAAACCGAAACATAGTCAGCGCCTCTAACCTTTGCATCTTCTAGTAGCTGCACAACGTTTTTATAATTGGGATTTATTTTGTTTAGATACTCTAGATCGTCATACGCTGTTCTATAATTCATTTTGTCTGAAGTAGACAATAATTTTTTTGCATTAGCATGTAAATAGGCTGAAAGCGTATTTTTACTATCTATTATTTCATCAGTATAATTATCAAAGGGGAAAATTGCATTCCGTCCTTCTTTAATTAGTTTTAAAGGCAACAATGGTTTAATATTCTCTTGGCGTTGGTTTAACTGTAAATAGGTTGTATATATTTTTTCCAATTGGGAAGGATTGGCCTCTTTATTTAGCATTTTTATTGAATTCAAATCTTGCTCTTTTGCTTTGGCGAAAGCCTCCTCTAATAAATAAACATAATCTTGCTTTGCTTTTTTATTTTTATTAGTCTGTAAATAGGAACGAGCACTATTGATGGCCTGATCATAATTTCCCGAACTTAATAAATTTTGTGTCTGCTTCACGCCGCAAGCAAATACGCAGAGTACTAAACATATTAATAGTAATACTTTTTTCATTGGTGATTTATTTTTGGAACTACTAATTATATTAAAAATAATGAATGATCAAAAGTAGCAAAATTTATATGTCTATAAATCTAATTTCAATAATTGTATTTGTTTATTATTTGACCTTAAGTCTACGTAAAAATAAATTTAATAATACTCGTTCTTAGCTAACTAGCTAAGATTTTAGCTGCACAAGTGAAAGAGTATGATCAGTATTTAATTTCAAGTTATTTATATTTTCCAATAAATAAGCTTTTTATAAAAATAATTAAATAGTAGAAGCAAAAGTATGGGCTGAAAACAAAAAATTGCTCAACGCTAAACTTAGTATAATAAAACAATAAATGTGGTTATGATATTAAAGGAGATTTTTTATCTTTAAAATTATTTTTAATTCAAAAAATTTATGAAAAAATTACTAAGTATTTATCTTTTATTTGTTGGTACAATTCTTTGTGCACAAGATAAAGCAACAAATTATGTGGCTGATAATTACACTAAAAAAGAAGTCCATATTAAGATGCGAGATGGCGCAGAACTCTTCACGGCAATATACAGTCCGAAGGACGTTTCAAAAAAATATCCTATCATAATGCAAAGAACACCCTACAATTCAGGGCCTTATGGAGACGATCAATTAAAGCGCAGTATTTCTCCGAGTGAAACCATGATGAAGGAAGGCTATATTGTGGTATATCAGGACGTTCGCGGTAGATATATGAGCGATGGATTGTATGATAATATGCGTGCTTTTATTCCCAATAAAAAAGGGAAAACTGTTGTTGATGAAGCCTCTGATACTTATGACACTATTGATTGGTTAATTAAAAATGTGAGTAACAATAATGGAAATGTGGGAACTTGGGGTATTTCCTATCCTGGTTTTTATGCGACTTATTCATTATTAAGTAATCATCCAGCATTGAAGGCTGTTTCTCCACAAGCTTGTATTGCTGATTTCTTTTTTGATGATTTTCACCACAATGGTGCATATTTATTAAGTTACTGGAAAGTGACGCCATTATTTGGACCTCAAAAAACAAAACGTACGACTGAATCTTGGTTTAAATTTCCAGAAATAGGTACAAATGACGATTATCAATTTTTCTTGGATGCAGGTCCTTTATCGAATTTAGATAAATATTATGGAAAAGACAACGAGTTTTGGCAACAGTTAAAAGATCATTCTAGTTATGATGATTTTTGGCAAAAACGTGATATTCTTCAACATCTAAAAGATATTAAACCTGCTGTAATGACAGTAGGAGGTTGGTTTGATGCCGAAGATTTGTACGGACCTTTAAACACCTATTCGACAATTGAAAAAACGAGTAAAAATTATAACACACTTGTTATGGGACCTTGGAGTCATGGCGATTGGGCGCGAAATTCAGCCAAACAAGTAATTGGTAACATAAATTTTGGAGATAGTATTTCTAGTTTTTATCAAAAAAATATTGAAGCTAATTTTTTCCGTCATTTCTTAAAGAATAATGGAAAAGGTGAAAATAAACTGCCAGAAGCTTATGTTTTTGATTCGGGATCTAAGGACTGGAAAACCTATGATGCTTGGCCACCAAAGAATACGGAGAAGCAGGATTTCTTTTTGCAAGAAAATCAGTTAACTAAAATGGCTAAAAGAAATATTGCTTTTGAAGAATTTCTAAGCGATCCTAAAAAACCCGTTCCTTACTCAGAGGATATAAAACAACAAGGAATGACGCCAAGGAAATACATGACTGATGATCAGCGTTTTGCTGCAAGACGTCCAGATGTAATCGTCTTTGAGACTGAAATTTTAGATAATGACACAACGCTGGCAGGAGAAATTCTGGCTAAACTGCAAGTTTCTACAACTGGAACAGATGCCGATTGGATTGTAAAAGTTATTGATGTATTCCCAAAAGATGAGCCAGAAACTAAAGAAGTAGCGCCTTATTTAAAAATGAGTAATTATCACATGATGGTGAGAAGCGAAGTAATGAGAGGTCGTTTTAGAAATAGTTTTTCAAAGCCTGAGCCTTTTGTAGCTAATCAAAAAACCGAAGTAAATATAAAACTGCAAGATGTATTTCACACCTTCAAAAAAGGACATAAAATACAAATTCAAGTTCAAAGCACTTGGTTTCCATTAATTGATTTGAATCCGCAAACATTTGTAGATAATATATTTTATGCAAAACCAGAAGATTTTCAAAAGCAAACACATCGAATTTACAATGATTCAAAAATTCAGTTTACTGTTTTGAAATAAGTCTTATTGTAGAACAAGATTTGATGATATTTAAAAAGCATCAACTGTAAATAGTACAGTTGGTGCTTTTTTAGTTTTTGATTATAAATCTTTTTACTTTAAAGTATGCTGGCTTAATATTTTATACACTTCGTTTATATTATTACCCCCTTTTCCAAATTGTTTTACAATTGGATTTAGATCATGATTTAACCAAATTTTTAACTCGGCATCCATATCTAAGATTCCAGCGCTCTCTTTTGAGAACTTTTTAATACTAGTGTAAGGAATAGACATATATTCTACTTTAGTTCCCACTAACTGCTTTTCAGCTAATATTAATCTTTTGTTAGTAAAAATAAACATGTCTCTAATAAGTTTATATGCTTTTTCAATTGTTTCTCCTTGAATTAATAAAGGTTCAAATTCTGTTGTTACATTTTGAATATTAACTTCTGAAGCATTGCCCAATATGGCATTAAATAGTCCCATAATTTTTATTTTTGATTATATTTCGTTTTGTATTTATCATTTAATTTAGTTTGGTGTGTTTCTAAACTAATTGATCTACCTTGAATAAAAGCATTTGTCAATTTGTTAGTTCTCATGTCTAGTGCGTCACCTTCTGATATAAATAAGGTTGCATCTTTACCTTGTTCTAGTGTACCACATTGGGCATCAATACCTAGTATCTTTGCAGTGTTAGAGGTGATTAGCTTTAAAGCTTCTTCTTTTTGCATTCCGTAAGCCACGCAGGTTCCTGCTAAAAACGGTAAATTTCTGGTATTCATTCTTTCCATACTACCACTATTTTCTAAACCTACAAGCACTCCTTTATCTGATAATAATTTTGCTGATTTAAATGGAAGGTCAATATCATCATCTTCTTTTAATGGCATTTCATGTACTCTTCTCAACAGCACACTAATATTGTTTTTTTGTAATAATTCAGCTGTTTTGTAAGCTTCATAACCTCCTACAATTACCATTTTCTTAATACCATTTTCTTTGGCAAATTGTACTGCATCCGTAATTTGCTTCTCCTCATTAGCATTGATAAAAACAGTCTGAGTTCCATCAAATATTCCTTTTGCAGCTTCTAATACTACATTTCTGTCCTTTGAAGCGCTTGCTAAATACGCTTTAGCATCAGAAAGAAAAGCGGCTAATTCCGCTATTTGTTTTGGATAATCCTTATTAGCTTCAATTCCACCTGGCTCAAACCAAGAACCACTTCTTTTAAAAGTAGAAGGGAAATTCACATGAATTCCGTCATTTTCTTTGATTAGTGCATCTTCCCAATTCCATGCATCAAGCTGTACAATAGATGATGTTCCAGCTATTCTACCTTCACGAGGCGTTATTTGGGCCATTAAAACCCCATTTGGTCTTACCGTTTCGACAACTTTAGAGTCTGCGGTGTAAGCAATAATACTTCGAATATGTGGTTTCATAACGCCAATTTCTCCTTCATCATCTGATGATTTAACAGCATCAATTTCAACTAAACCAAGTGTAGAATTTGGAGCTATAAATCCAGGATACACATGTTTTCCGCTTGCGTCAATTGTTATATCGTAAGCATCTTTAGCTAAACGAATTACAGTGGCGTCTGCAACTAAGTTGATTTTTCCATTTACAAACCCAATAGCACTGTTTTCTATAATTTTGCCATTTCCTAAATGTGCAGTTGCATTGAGTATTAAAACTGATTTACTTTGTTTTAATGCAGGTATTTGTTGTGCTTTTAGATGTATTGATAAACCAAATACCAATAATAAAAGATATATTTTCTTATTCATTGTTGTTATATTTTTAAAGTTGCTTAGCTTTTTTCAAAGTCATTAATTTAAAATTTTAATTTATTGTCTCTAGCACACTATATTTGTAAATACCTAATTTGATGCTGTATTGATTTTTATAATGCGATAACAACTAATTTTATTCTTCCATAGTATCGCAATGGTATTCTACCTTTTCTGTCTTTTTAGGTTCTTGCGTAATCATGCCTTTGTTTTTTTCTTGCAACAACTGGCTAATTAACTCATTGCGTTCTTTTGAAATAGTGATTCTATTTTCTTCGTCTTTTTTGCTGTCATAATATACAACACCTTCAATTAATGTTTTTTCAGCTTTCGCATAGATAGAAAGAGGATTATTATTCCATAATACTACATCAGCATCTTTACCCACTTTAATACTCCCTACTTTATTATCGATACGCAATAATTTAGCTGGATTTAAAGTAACAAATTTCCATGCATCTTCTTCTGATACATCACCGTATTTCACTGCTTTTGCTGCTTCTTGATTCAATCTTCTAGACATTTCAGCATCATCAGAATTGTAAGCTACAACAAGACCTGCGTTATGCATAATAGGTCCATTAAAAGGTATTGCGTCATTTACTTCAAATTTATACGCCCACCAGTCAGAGAAAGTAGAAGCTCCCACACCATGTTCTTTCATTTTGTCAGCTACTTTATAACCTTCTAGAATATGTGTAAAGGTATTAACTTTAAAATTAAATTTATCAGCTACATTCATCAACATCAAAATTTCAGATTGTACATAAGAGTGACAAGAAATGAAACGCTCGCTATTTATTATTTCAGCTAGAGTTTGCAATTCTAAATCGACTCTTGGTGCTTTTTCTTTTCCTTTTTTACCAGCAGCGTTATATTTTTTCCAAGCCAAGTCATATTCTTTAGCACGTTGAAAATAATCTATAAAAACTTGTTCTACACCCATCCTAGTTTGAGGAAAACGTGTTGGATTTGTAATTCCCCAATTGGCTTGTTTTACATTTTCTCCAAGGGCAAACTTGATGAAGCCTGGCTGATCTTTATAAAGCATTTCTTCTGGAGAAGCACCCCATTTCCATTTTACAATCGCAGAGCGACCGCCAATAGGATTTGCAGAACCGTGTAGCAATTGAGAAATAGTTACTCCACCGGCAAGATCTCTGTAAATATTAATGTCTTCAGAATTGACCACATCTTGGATAGTCACTTCGGCACTTGAATTATGTCCACCTTCATTCACTCCATTAGAAATAGCGATATGAGAGTGTTCATCAATAATTCCGCTGGTTAAATGTTTTCCTTTTGCATCAACTATAGTTGCTGAAGCGTCAGAAATATTTTTTCCTACAGCTGCTATTTTTCCATTTTTGATAAGGACATCTGTTTCTTGTAAAATTCCTTCTTTTTCATTTGTCCAAACGGTTGCATTTTTAAAAAGCATTGTTTGTGCTTCTAATTTCTTAGTGTTACCGTACGCAACATTTGGAAATGTAGTAGGCATAATTTTAAATTGATCTTCGGTTTTTACAGGTTCAACTATTTTTACAAAAGGACTAGTTTTTACAGCCGACCATTTTGTTTCGGTTCCGTCTGGTAAAACTGCTTTTCCTGAAAGGTTTTCTGTGTTATCAATATAGCCAATAAGTCTAGTGAAGGTCGTTTTTGTAGAATCATTTGGTTTTATTACTGTTGACATCCAGTTTTCAGAAATAGTAAGTTTAGATTTTACTTTTTTTGAATCAGTTGTCGAGATCTCTGATTTAGGTGTAGCAATCTCTCCATCAATTTTCCAACTAAATTTTTCATTATTGATAGTCAAATCGTAAGTTCCACGAACATCTTTAACAGTAATGTCATTAACAACATATTTATTTCCTTGCACCCAGTTTTCATATAAAGTTGTTTTCTCATCGAAAATTTCGCCCGACGTGATAACAAAATTAGCTAAACTTCCAGTTTTCAAAGTTCCTATTTGATCACTTTTTCCTAGGATGGCTGCAGGAATCGTTGTTAATGCTTCCAAAGCTTTTGTTTTATCAAAACCATATTTAATCGCTTTTAATAAATTAGGTCTAAAATCCTCCATTTTCTTTAACTTGTCGGTTGTTAAAGCGAATGTAATTCCGTTATCTGATAAGACTTTTAAGTTAGTAGGAGCTTGATTCCAAAAACGCAAATCTTTCAATTCCATTTGATCGGCCTGGTTGGGATCAGAAACATCGTAAGCTAGCGGAAAATTTATTGGAATAATATACTTAGAATTTGTTTTTTTTATTTCATCTAATCTTTCAAATTCATTTCCACTTCCTTTCAATACATAATTTAAACCAAATTCTTTAGCAATTTTAGCGGCTCTTAAACTGTTCAATTTATCTTCAGTTGTAAATATTTGAACTAGTTTATCATTATTAGCGAGTGCTTCCAGTGATAAATCCTTAGTAACCGAATTTCCTTTTTTATACCAGTCTAAGTCAAAATACATTTGGCGCAATAATGCCATCATGCCCATTAATGAACTAGGATAGGCTTGGTTTGTCGTAACACTTTTTGTGAATCCAAAATGATTAGATACTTTGTCAGATAGCAATTGTTTGCTTTTATCAAAGTTGTTTAGAGCTATTAAAGTACCAGTTCCACGGGCAATTCCATCTTGAAGGTGCGTACCAACTACACCAAATCCAGCTTTTAATAATTCCTCAGCTTTACTTTGATCGTATACGAAACTTTCAAATGCATTGACCTCTGAACGAATGCTTTCATTCCAGTAGTAACCGATTCTTTTTGTATCATACAAAGGATTTCGCTCTGTGTTTCTCTTTGGTTTTTCGATACCAAAGCTAGTATACATATCAATAAACGAAGGATAAATTGATTTCCCTTGTAGGTTTATTGTAGTAGCGTTCTTAGGAATTTCTACTTTAGTGCCAGTAGCAATTACTTTACCATTTTGAATTAGTAATGTACCATTTTCAATAACCTGAGTGGGTGTTACATAAATTCTCGCATTGGTAAAAGCGGTGTAATTCATAGTAGTGTTGTGAATACTTTCGTTATTTGGAAAGTACTCTTGGGCATACGTTTTTGTCAATAAAAAACTGAGAACGAGTAGCAGAATTGTTTTTTTCATAATGTAGGTTTGTAATTAGTGGTTAAATATATTAAAATGATAATGTTTTACCAATTTTATTTTTGATTTACTTTTAATATTTATTTAATACTAATGATTGAATAAATATTCTCTGATTTTCTTGTTCAATTTTTATAAATAGTAGCATTTTTTATGTATTATAAATCTGATTTTCACTATTATTATATTTTTTGCTTGATTAGTATAAATAATTAGAAATGTTTATCTAATTTTAGATTTAAATACTTAAATATGCTAATTAAAGTTTTTGGAAGTGCCGTTTTTGGTGTAGAAGCTACAACTATTACTGTTGAGGTAAACATCGATAAAGGAATTGGATACCACTTAGTTGGCTTACCTGATAACGCAATCAAAGAAAGCAGTTATCGTATTGCAGCGGCGCTAAAAAATAATGGTTATTCTATGCCAGGAAAAAAAATTACTATTAATATGGCTCCTGCTGATCTGCGAAAAGAAGGTTCAGCTTATGATTTAACTTTAACTATAGGTATTCTTGTCGCTTCAGGACAAATCAAGGCGGATGACATTGACAAGTATGTAATAATGGGAGAGCTTTCTCTTGACGGAAGTTTACAACCTATTCGTGGTGCTTTACCAATTGCAATAAAAGCAAAGGAAGAAGGTTTTAAGGGTTTCTTTTTACCAAAGCAAAATGTAAAAGAAGCCGCTATTGTAGCTGGATTGGATGTCTACGGAATTGATAATGTTCAGGAAGTTATAGATTTTCTTGAAGGTAAAGGCACGTTAGTACCCACAACAATTGATACGCGAGCCGAATTTTATAAAACTTTAGATTTTCCAGAATTTGATTTCTCGGATGTAAAAGGGCAGGAGAGCATAAAGCGCTGTATGGAGATAGCCGCTGCTGGCGGTCACAATATTATATTAATAGGTCCACCTGGCGCTGGAAAAACGATGCTCGCCAAACGTTTACCAAGTATTTTGCCGCCTATGACCTTGCGTGAAGCATTAGAAACTACTAAAATTCATAGCGTAGCGGGAAAATTGAAAGAAGTTGGATTGATGAATCAACGGCCATTCCGTAGTCCGCATCATACTATTTCAAATGTGGCATTAGTTGGTGGCGGAAGTTATCCACAACCTGGTGAAATCTCGATGGCTCATAATGGTGTTTTATTCCTAGATGAGTTGCCAGAGTTTAAGCGTGATGTTCTTGAAGTAATGCGCCAACCGCTAGAGGATAGGGAAGTAACCATTTCTAGAGCTAAGTTTACGGTTACTTATCCTTCTTCATTTATGTTAGTGGCGAGTATGAATCCAAGTCCAAGTGGTTTTTTTAATGATCCTGATTCGCCTCAAACTTCTTCGCCTCATGAAATGCAGCGGTATTTAAGCAAAATTTCTGGTCCTTTATTAGATCGAATTGATATTCATATCGAAGTAACACCAGTTCCTTTTGATAAATTATCAGATGATCAAAAAGCAGAAAGTAGTGTAGAAATTCGTAAAAGAGTAACAGCTGCAAGAGAATTACAAACATTGCGTTTTGAGCAAATGGAAAATATTCACTACAATGCTCAAATGAACACAAAGCATATAAGAGAATATTGTGCACTTGATGATGTTTCTAAGCAATTGCTAAAAACAGCCATGGAACGACTAAATCTCTCGGCTCGCGCTTATGATAGGATTTTAAAAGTTGCCAGAACAATTGCTGATCTTGAAGGAGCCTCCACGGTTATTTCATCTCATATTGCAGAAGCAATTCAGTATAGAAGTTTAGATCGCGATGGTTGGTTGGGATAATTGTTTGTTCTCTAAGTATGCCCTTGTGTTTATAAAAGTTGTCCAACTTGAGGTAACGATAATCGGTTTTTAAACTATATAACTTTAATAATATACTTCAGTTGGAGACTGATTAATCTTTATTCAAATTCTCAAGCTTTCTAAAGTTGAAAAAAATAAATAGAACAAAAAGCCCACGGTTTAAACCGTGGGCTGATTTATAATAGTATTATCAAAAAAAATTATTTAGTAAAACGTCTTTCAGTATTAGCACTTGGTCTTCGCGGGCCAAAACTATTATTGCTTTTCTTTACGGGTTCAACTTTGGGAGTTCTTGGAGTCGAATTTCTTTGTGGTCTACCTTGACCTAGTTTTATAGGTTCCTTTGAAGCTTTTGGATCAGGCTCAAAACCCACAATTTGCTCTTTTTCTAATTTTAAACCAATCAGTTTTTCAATATCACGTAAAAATACTGTTTCATCTGGACTAAACAATGAAATAGCTTCTCCGCTCGCTCCAGCTCTTCCCGTTCTACCTATACGATGAACATAGTCTTCTGGAATATTTGGCAATTCAAAATTCACAACATGAGGTAATAACGGGATATCTAAGCCACGCGCAGCAATGTCTGTCGCCACTAGGGCAGTTACGCTTCCGTTTTTAAAACCTGCTAACGCTTTAGTACGTGCGCCTTGGCCTTTATTTCCGTGAATAGCTGCTGCGATAATTCCAGCATTATTCATGCTTTCACATAATTTATTAGCACCTTGTTTAGTTCGAGTAAAAACAAGAATTTGTTTCCAGTTTCCTTCAGTTATAAGTTTAATAATTAAGTCTGTTTTCTTCTCTTTGGCAACAGGATATATTTTTTGAGCAATAGCTTCAACAGTTGTGTTTTCCGGAGTAGCTTCCACCTGCACTGGATTGTGCAATATTCCCATTGCTAATTTTTTAATATCCTGTGAAAACGTAGCTGAAAATAATAAATTTTGTCTTTTTACGGGTAAAACTTTCAATATGCGTTCAATATCTCTAAGAAATCCCATATCTAGCATTCTATCAGCCTCGTCTAAGACTAAGATTTCTACTTTACTGAGAGAAACTAAACCTTGATTTTGTAGATCGATAAGTCGGCCCGGAGTTGCTACTAAAATATCTACACCGTTTTTAAGTTGAGCTGCTTGTGGATTTTGATTAACACCTCCAAAAATCACTGTACTTCGAACATCTAAAAAACTGCTATATTCTTTGATGTTTTCAAAAATTTGAGCAGCTAATTCCCTTGTTGGTGTTAGTATCAGCGCGCGAATTGGCCTGTGTCTCAATTGTTGGCTTTGTGATACTAATTGCAATATAGGTAAAGTAAAAGCAGCAGTTTTTCCTGTTCCTGTTTGTGCAGATGCTAAAACATCTTTACCTTCTAATATTGGTTTTATTGATTTTTGTTGAATGGGAGAAGGAGTTGAGTATCCTTTTTTACTGATGGCTTTTAATAAAGCATCAGATAATCCTAATGAGCTAAATGACATAAATTGTGTTTATGAAGCAAACACAATTTACAGGTTTACTTCTTTAATTTGCTGCGAAGGTAGTACTATTTTTTTAATGTGTTTTTAATTGATAAATTTAGTTTGACTAATAGGAAGTTGCATTGGTGAAGATGATTGTTTTTTAAGTCAATAATTATTGAGCCAATTTTTATCATCCCATTTTTTTTAAATTATCATAATTAATATTGGCCTTAGTTAAAATAATCAATCGGGTAATTAAACCCGATTTATTATCCTACAGCAGTACATTATTATTATCTTATTTCAGCAAAAGTATTCCCTTGACTAATATCACCTGTATTATAACCCTTCATAAACCAAGCTTTTCGTTGCGCTGACGTTCCATGTGTAAAGGATTCTGGAACGATACGCCCTTGAATTTTTGATTGTATAGCGTCATCTCCCACCGCATGAGCGGCACTTAAGGCTTCATCAATATCGCCTTCCTCTAAAAAGTTATTCATTTTTTGGTTATAATGTGTCCACACTCCGGCATAAAAGTCGGCTTGTAATTCTAGCGCTACTGATAATCTATTAGATTCAATTTTACTCTTTCCTTGTTGCATTTCTCGCATTTTTGCAGAAGTTCCCATCAACGTTTGTACATGGTGACCAATTTCGTGCGCTATTACATAGGCGGTGGCAAAATCTCCTCCTTGAGCACCAAATTTAGTTTTTAGCTCTTCAAAAAATGCTAAATCCATATATACCTTTTGATCAGCAGGACAATAAAAAGGGCCAGAGGCTGCGGTAGCACTCCCACATCCCGTTTCATAGAAATCTGTAAATAAAACAAGATTTGGTTTTTCATATTGCATATTATTTTCTTGAAAAATCTTACCCCACACATCTTCAGTATCTACTAATATAGCTTCAATAAATTTACCTTCCTCTTTTTCTTTAGCTGTAAGTTCTCTTTGTTCAGTTGGTGCTTCTTGACCTTGAGTCATTTGTTCTAATAAAGGTGTTAGCATTTGTGCATTTTCTCCACCAAAGGCGTTCAGGAGCAAGATTACTACACCGATTATTCCGCCTCCCAAAATTGTTTTTCCTCCAGAAGACATACCTCTCTTATCTTCAAAGTTGCCGCTACTACGTCTGCCACTCCATTTCATAAGTTTTATTTTTTTAAGTTTATACCTAAATTTACCCTGTTAATTAAAATATTAATGTACCCATTTTAAAAAAGTTTGTTCAATAATTCCTTTTATAATTGGTTTTGGAATATAATCATTCATGCCTGCTGCAAGACATTTTTGCCTATCTTCTTTTTCAGTTCCAGCAGTTATTGCAATTATCGGAATTTCTTTTCCATATTCTAATTTACGAATTACTTTTGTAGCTTCATAGCCATTCATAATTGGCATTTGTATATCCATAAAAATAATATCAGGTAATATAGACTCAAATTGAATTACCGCTTGCTCTCCATTTACGGCGTCAAAAATAGTTGTTTTTATAAATAAATTTTTAATAATTGTTTTGAGCAATAACATATTAACAGCATTATCTTCTACAATTAAAACTTTTACATTCTTATTAATAAAAGTGGAGACAGTATTTTTTTCTTTTAATATTTCTACATCATCTACATCAATCGAATTATTTATACAACTTTCTTCACTACTTTTTAGTTCTAAATCAAAGAAGAAAGTAGTTCCCAGTCCTATTTCGCTTTCTAGCTGTAATTTGCTATTCATCAAAGCTAAAAGCTGATTAGAGATTGTTAATCCTAAACCTGTACCTCCAAATTTCTTAGTTGTTGAACTATCCTCCTGCGAAAAAGCCTTGAATATTCTATTTTGATTTTCTTTTAGTATTCCAATTCCAGTATCTATCACAGCAAAGCGTATTAAAGTATTATGAGCATCAACCTTTTTTATGGTTTGTATGTGCAGTTTTATCGATCCTACTTCAGTAAACTTGACAGCATTGGCCAATAAATTTATTAATATCTGTTTTAACCTTACGGCATCAAGCCATAAAAAACGTGGTATATCTGGGGATAAGATAAGTTCTAATATTAATTTTTTCTGATTAGATTCGTATAAGATTAAATCTATTACTTGCGTGAGTAATTCATTTATATCAATTTTTTCTTTATACAGTTCTAATTTTCCGGCTTCAATTTTAGAAAAATCTAATATGTCATTTATAATATCTAAAAGTGAATGTGCTGAGTGATTTATAGTTTTCATGTATTTCTCCTGAATAACATCTAACGCTGTATTCATTAGTAAATCTGTAAAGCCAATAATTCCGTTTAAAGGCGTTCGTATTTCATGACTCATATTAGCTAAGAATTCTGACTTCGATTTATTTGCCGCCTCCGCTAATTCTTTTTCTTGTAATACGGTTTCAGACTGTTTTCTCTCAGTTATGTCAATATAAATACCCTCTAAAAATGCAATTTTTCCATCTCTATAAATAGTATCTCCAAATTCTTCTACCCAAACTATATGACTATCCTTATGTATAATTCGATAAATTAAGTGTATTGCAATCTTATTATTAATGGCATTAATTTTTGCTTCAATGATATCTTTTTTATCTTCAGGATGAATTAAATCTGTAAATGACAATTGACCATCAATAAATTTAGATTTATCGTATCCTGTTAATTTTTCTATTTTATCATTTACGTAAATTTTCTGATTGCTTTCATTAAACTGTGATAAGTAAACAGTTCCTGGAATATTATTAGCTAATAATCTAAATTTTTGTTCACTTTCATAGATAGCATTTTCATCAGTTATTCTTTCAATAGCAGAAGAAATATTTCGAGCTAGTGTTCGTAAAATTCTAATTTCTGCATCTGACCAATATTTTTCCTTCTGAGTATCATCAAAACCAATGAATCCATAAAATTTATTTTTGACAAATATGGGAAACAAAATTAATGATACAACATCTAGATTTTCTAATTTACTTTTTAAAGACGGATTTTTAATAGTTTCAATATTTGCTTCATACGTATCATTATTTAGCAAAGGTTCTAGTAATTCTTCAAAATATTCAAATGGTATGTTTTGTAAAGTGCTATTTAAGGTTGTTAAAGTTGTATTACCTGCTATCCATCTGTATTTTTGACTTATTACGTTTTTAATAAGATCTTTTTCATAATAGTAAGTCCTGTGAGATTTAGTTGCTTTGCCCATAATAATTAATATATCTGCAAATAAATCAGCTATATTATTACTGTTTAAAAATTTTTCGGTGCAAAGCGTCATTGCTGATAAAAGTTCTGTTTTGTATTCTAATTTTTTTTCAGCTTCAAATTTACTATGAGAAATTAAAGTTATTGCAATTAAATCAGCTACTGTGCGTGCAAAAGTAATATCATCATTATCCCAATATTTAGCTACTCTAGCATTTTCTAATGATAAAACGCCAACTAATTGACCATCAGAAAATATAGGAATATCAAGCTGAGATTTAATATCATTTTTGAGAAAGTAGTCATTTGTAAACTCTGAAAATTCATATTTAGCAAATACATCAGGAGCAACTATTTGTTTATTACTTATAATTGACTTAAAGTAAATTGGATAATTTTCTTTTCTCAGTATTTTGCCATTTTCAAATGAATCGTCATCTAGACTGTAAAGTACTTCACAATTGATTTTATCGACAGAATAATTCCAATAACTAACTCTATTACATGAAGTTACTTTAGCGGCAGATTCTATAATTTGCATTAAGCTAATTTCAAGATTATTATAAATACTATAATTTGTTGATGATATTTTCTTTATAATAGCATTATATTTTTCAATTTTTAAATCTCGAATTCTATTTTTAAATTCAATTTCTTTAAATTTAGTGATATCTCTCGCTATACCTGAATAACCAATTATTTCTCCCGAAGCATCTCGACGAATAATCACTTTTTGAGATATCCAAAGTTCTTCACCGTTCTTCTTTAACAAAGGAAATTCATTGACAGGAAAATAATCCTCAGCAGTATTATTTTTACTATAAAAATCTATTACGGTTTTGGTATACGTTGGTTTAATAAATTGTGAATAATTTCGACCAATGACTTCCAAATTATCATACCCAAATGATTTTGTGGTATATTTATTCACAAAGGTGAAATTTCCTAAATGATCTACCTCAAAAATAAGATCTACTGCATTTTCAATTAAATCTCGATATTGATTGCGTATTAGGATTTCATTAGTTACATCTTGCCCAATAACAATAAGTGAATTATTTGAAAATTGATGATTATCCCAACGGATAAATTTGAAATCGTTATTTGAACATATTATTTTATGAACACAGTCTTTATCTTCAGGAAAGTTATTAGTATTGAAATTATTATAACACTCCTTATTTTGTAAAAAATTCCAATATCCTTTTCCCAAAACATCTTCGATGCTATACCCTAAAATTTGTTCTACATTTTCACTACAAAATACAATTTCGCTTGATTTATCTATGGCAAAAATTAAAAATTTGCCTTCATTGATAATTTGGTTATTAAATTTGGCATCATTGTTTCGATTTAATAAAAGTACAAATTGTATATAGTTTAAAACGGTGACCACAAAACAGTTTACAGCAAGTATAAAAATGGTCACTGAAGGAAGTAGATCAAAAATATATACATATAAAAGATACAAAAAAACGGAACTTACAAAAGTCCAGTAAACATAAAAAGATTTTAAGATCGTATGAGAAAAATAAAAAATAACGGCAAATGCTGTTGTAGGTATTAAATCATTAGGTGTTATAATTAAATTTCTTGCAATTGTGGCAAAATAAAAGAAAAACAAAACAATAAAAATGTATCGTATGTTTTTTAAAACAAATTTAGATTTGGTACTGATAAAATAAATAACAATAAGAGTAAGGCCTAAACCACAATTTAAAAGAAGTAAACTTTGGGATCTAATTTTAAAATATTCTAATATGATTTCTATAATTGTTAATAGAATCCCTAAGAGCAATAAATAGATTTGATATTCCTTATTTGCGGTTAATGTAACCGATTGCTTTTCTGACAAATCACTTTTTAAACTTGATTTAATATTTAAAATACTATAAATTAAAAAAAATAATAAAGTGGATACTAGAAATACATATAAAGCATTAAGCACCGATGAATTCGGTACTAACACTAAAAATCCTTCACCCATTGCACTATATAATTTCATGTAATTAAATTTCAAAATAGAACAATAGACTTACTTGTAAATGGTCACATTAAATTGTAAATGTGTTAAAGATCACAGTCAAATTTACTGGAAATTAATATTTTAAAAATTAGTGATATTATTGCTATCAGACTCAAAACCTAAAATATTGTTATACAATGCATAATATAAAGAATACATAAATGGAATTGTAAAGAAAATACCAATACAGCAACCAATAAAACCGATTAAAACCCCAATTCCACTCACTATTAAGAGTCCCAATATGATTAAGGGTTGTTTTGAAACAATAGTAAAACTTGCTTCAATAGCCTCAATAGCAGATAATTTACCAAAAATAATTAAGGGAATAGTCATTATGGTAAACAACGAAATAAATAAACTTACTAGTAAATTAAGTAATGGGATTTCAGCATAGTTTAAGACTGTTGATAATAAGGAACTGACAAGAGATAGTAAAAAGGTAGCTATAAATAGTTCCTTAAAAAAAGGAGGCTTATAGAATTCAAACATTGTTGATACATGAAATTCTTCGTCATTCTCTGCACAATAGGCCATTTTTATTAAACCTGCAGTGAAAGGACTCAATAATGATCCTATTAATATAGAGGCAGCAGAGATAATTAACAATGTATTCATCCCAAAATTCTGAACTTGTAAATTTTCGGGTTTAAAAAATTCTAGAAATGCTGCACCTCCTAAATACGAGGCTAAAAGGCCAAAGACAATTAAAGAAATGACAAAGAAAAATACGAAAATAACTAAACCTCCATATAAAGCTATTTTTTTATAATTTTCAAATGCGTGTTCAAACACGCGACCAAAATCTAAAGCATATCCTTCTTTTTTTATTACTGCTATTCTATCTTTAATATTATTCATTAGGTTTAACTTTTGGTTGGTTATTTGCTTTTAAAATCTGAAAACTATGTTTTTAGTATTGATGTAAAATGCTGCTATTGACAATTGTAATAAGCCTGTCAAAAATAGTATCTTTTTGAAAATAACATTTACATAATACTATTTTTGTTTGTTATTTTATAGCCAGTTCAGTACTTTTCGTATTGTTTTTAATTTATCCTTGTATGGAGCGTACCGCATAGTCAGGTCTAGCCAAGTACCTCTTTTTACAACTGATTTCTTATGAGAGAAAATATCAAACGTTAATTTTCCATGGTAAGCACCTATGCCTGAATGACCAACACCTCCAAAAGGTAATCGATTGTTTACTAAGTGCACAATGGTGTCGTTTATACAACCCCCACCAAATGAATATTTGAGTAACACCTCATCAATAAACGTTTTATTTTCAGAAAACAGATAAAGTGATAATGGCTTATCATAGCTCATTATAATTTTATCAATATCACTCACTGCTTGATACGATATAATAGGAAGTATGGGTCCAAAAATTTCCTCCTGCATTGCTTTCGAATTCATTTCAGGTTCGTCCAATAGAGTAGGAGCTAGAAATAAAGTATCCGCATTTGATTGCCCTCCATAAATAATCTTTTGATTTTCTAATAGACTTAGTTGCCGTTGCCAGTTTTTTAGATTAATTATTCTAGCGTAATCGGCAGATTCTTCTGTGTTTTTTCCTAACGCAATTTCAATTTCTTGAATTAAACATTTGACAAAAGAATCTTTCACTTTATGGTGCACCAATATATAATCAGGCGCCACACATGTTTGGCCTGCATTAATCAATTTTCCCCAAACAATTCGCTTGGCACTTAACTCTATATTTGCAGTTTCGTCAACAATACAGGGGCTTTTCCCACCAAGTTCAAGTGTAACTGGCGTTAAATTTTCGGCTGCTGCTTTTGCTACTATTTTCCCTACGGGAACACTTCCTGTAAAAAAAATATAATCCCAACGTTTTTTTAATAATTCTGCTGCAATTGTAGCGTCTCCCGTTACAACCTCAACCTGCTCTAAAGGGAACGTTTCATTTATTATTTTAACTATAATAGCAGCAGTATGGGGTGTAAGTTCAGATGGTTTTAAAGTGACTTTATTTCCAGCGGCAACTGCAGCTACAAGCGGACATAAAGCTAACTGAAAGGGATAATTCCATGGAGACAATATTAATATATTTCCGTAAGGTTCACTATAAATATAATCTAAAGAGGGAAAATTAATTATAGTAGGCCATACTTTTGTTGGCTTAGTCCAAGAATTAATATTTTTTATAGTGTTTTTTAAATCGCTAATTACATAATTGGTTTCTGTTAAAACAGCTTCAAAAGCAGGTTTCTTAAAATCATCATATAAGGCCTTAATAATCGCATCCTCATGTTTTGTAATTACGTGCAATAATTTTATCAACGATTCTTTGCGGTATTTTATATCAGTTTTGTGGCTCATCGGATTATTTTAGTTCTAAAAATACATATTATTATTGTAATCCAACTTTCATTTTAAAAAAAACTAATAAAAAGCCTTACTATTTTAAGTTTGTTGATTACGATTTTTTAAACCACTCTAGTCAATTAAAATCAAACGGCGTTCCAAATGGGTTCATCAGGAGTAGGAGCTGTTATAGTTAAACTTTCTTTACTTACAGGATGTATAAAAAATAATTTCCTAGCGTGTAGATGGATTCCTCCATCAGGATTGCTGCGATCAAATCCATATTTTAAATCTCCTTTGATAGGTGATCCAATCGCCGAGAGCTGTGCTCGTATTTGATGGTGTCTACCAGTGTGTAAATTAATCTCTAAAGCAAAATAATTATTGAGTTCTTTGATTATATTGTAATCTAAACTCGCTAGTTTACTATCGGGAACTTCTTTTAAATGTGCTTTAGAGCTATTGTTTTTCTCGTTCCTTTTTAGATAATGCACCAATTTATCTTCTGATTTTATAGGTTTATTTTTAACAATGCACCAATACGTTTTTTGAGTTTCTCTATTGCTAAAAAGTTCGTTCATTCTAGTCAGCGCTTTACTGGTTCGAGCAAAAACCACAATTCCCGTTGTAGGTCGGTCTAACCGGTGAACTACGCCAAGAAAAACTTCTCCGGGTTTATTGTATTTATCTTTTATATACTCTTTGACCACATCTGATAATGGTTTGTCTCCCGTTTTGTCCCCTTGCACAATATCACCAACACGCTTATTGATGATAATAAGATGATTGTCTTGGTACAAGATTTGCAGATTTGCTTTAGTTGAAACTATTTTCATAAAGATTCTCTTAAATGAGGTATGAAAATTTAATATTGCTCATTTGCATTAGGAAAATCAGCTGATTTTACATCAATAACATACTGGCCAATTGCAGTAGTCATTCCGTCATATAAATCCATATAACGTCTCAGAAAACGAGGGCTAAATTCATTATTCATTCCCAGCATATCGTGAATTACAAGTACTTGTCCATCTACTCCGCCGCCAGCACCTATTCCTATAACAGGAATCGAAATACTTTTAGCTACTTTTTCGGCTAAATGAGCTGGAATTTTTTCTAATACTAGCGCAAAACAGCCTAAGCTTTCAAGTAATTTAGCATCTTCCATTAATTTTTCAGCTTCTTCTTCCTCTTTAGCACGTACAGTATAAGTTCCAAATTTATAAATCGATTGTGGGGTTAAACCCAAATGACCCATTACTGGAATACCGGCATTTAAAATTTTCTTAATAGAATCTTTGATCTCTTTTCCGCCCTCTAGTTTTACCGCATGACCACCACTTTCTTTCATAATTCTGATAGAAGAACGCAAAGCTTCTTTTGGATCTGATTGATAACTTCCAAATGGTAGATCAACGACAACAAGAGCTCTTTCAATTGCCCTAACAACAGATGATGCATGATAAATCATTTGGTCTAAAGTGATAGGCAACGTAGTTTCATGTCCAGCCATTACATTAGAAGCTGAATCCCCTACAAGAATCACATCAATCCCAGCGCTATCAACGATTTTTGCCATTGTAAAATCATAAGCGGTAAGCATAGCAATTTTCTCGCCATTGGCTTTCATTTCAATCAGCGACTTTGTAGTTATTCTTTTATAATCTTTTTTTGCGACAGACATATTTGGTGTTTTAAGTGCGTAAAGGTAACAAAATGAATAATTGATGTAGTATAAACACTCAGTATTATTATGGTTTTTAAAAAGTAGAAATTTTGCGCATTTTTCCTTTAAAATGTCTAAAAAAATAGATAACTATTTTTTGCTATCATCAATTTAGCTTTTTACATATTCTTGGTTTTTACTTCTTTTTAAACAGTAAGAATAGAAATGGGCAGTAGACAATCGTAAGAAAATAACGGTATTATTTTTACCATACAAGCCATGTAAGATTTAAATATAATCTTTTATAATGTTAGCAATTTATAAGTTTATAGGATAATTGTTTGGTGTTAAATAAAGACGATACAAGTGACAAAACTACGACAGCGAAATACGACGAAAATTTGTTCCTGTAACTTACTATTTTAAATTCTAAATTACATGTTACCTCCTACACTCAATGATCATTAGTGATAGAAAGTTATTGAAAATAAATAGGTTATGTGATAATTGTCACCGTTGTTCTTCATTATACAAGCTACTTTTAAATTATAAAAATAAATGTTATGTCAAAAATAGTCATTTTAGGCGCCGGAATATCGGGACATGTTGCTGCGTCACATTTGAGAAGAAAATTAGGTAAAGAACACGAAGTATTAGTGGTTTCTCCTAATAGTAATTATCAATGGATTCCTTCTAATATCTGGGTGGGAGTGGGAAGAATGAAATCTAAAGAGCTATTATTCCCATTAACGCCTTTGTACAAAAAAAAGAATATTGGTTTTAAACAAGCTAAAGTAGTTTCATTTCATCCTGAGGGTGATGCAACAGAGTCTAAACCCTATGTAATGGTTGAGTATATGGCTGGAGAAGAAAAGGATAAAAGAGAAAAAGTAAATTATGATTATCTAATTAATGCAACAGGACCAAAATTAGCTTTTGATCTCACCGAAGGTTTAAATCCTGGTACTAATAGAGCATACTCTGTATGTACTTACAGCCACGCAGAACATGCTTGGAAAGGATTAGAGAGTTTAATTAAAGAAATGAAAAATGGTAAAAAAGCTAAAATACTAATTGGTACAGGTCATGCCAAAGCTACTTGTCAGGGTGCTGCATTTGAATACATTTTAAATGTAGAGCAAGAATTAAAAAGGCATAAAGTTCGAGATATGGCTGAAATCACATGGATTTCAAATGAATTTAAGTTAGGTGATTTTGGGATGGATGGAATGCTACTAAGTTACGGAAACAAAACCATGCCGTCATTTGAGATGGTGGAAATGGTTTTTAGAGATCGAGGGATAAAGTGGATTTTGGGCGCTGCGGTTACTAAAATAGAAGATGGTGTTGCACATTATGAAAATTTAGATGGAGAATTTAAATCTGAAAATTATGATTTTGCGATGCTGATTCCTTCATTTGCTGGACATGGTTTTAAAGCTTTTGATAAAAATCAAATTGATATAACAGAAAAATTATTCAAAGGTTTTATGCTTGTAGATGCTGATTATACTGTTAAACCTTACGAAGAATGGTCTGTAAAAGACTGGCCAGAGACTTACCAAAATCCATCTTATCCCAATATTTTTGCACCAGGAATTGCTTTTGCACCGCCTCATGCTATTTCAAAACCAAGAAAAAGTAAAAATGGTACTGATATAACACCCGCGCCACCACGAACAGGAATGCCGTCAGGAATAACTGCGAAAATTGTTGCTGATAATATTATTGATTCTATAAAATCGAATCATGTTTCACTAAATCACAGGGGCTCTATGGGAAATATGGGTGCTGCATGTATTGCCTCGGCGGGATTTGGCTTGACAGCAGGAAGCGGAATAAGTATTACTACTTATCCTATTGTTCCTGATTATGAAAAATATCCTGATTCGCAAGGTCGTCAGTTAGGGAAAACTTTTGGAGAAATAGGCTTAGCAGGACATTGGTTGAAATTGCTTTTGCATTACGTATTTATTTATAAAGCCAAGATGAAACCTTTCTGGTGGCTTATTCCGGAATAAAAATGAAACAAATCAAATTGCAAACTTTAAAATTAGTACAATGACAACTCAAATAACAAAATACCAACGCTTTGTAATGATGAATCCAGTGATTCAATTTTTCAAACTGATTTACCTTTCATTAAAGGTTTTAATAGTTGTTGCTGGTGGTCATGGTGGTACAAGAAGTTAAATTAGTAGTAGAGCTGTATGTAATGAATAATGATTAATTTGTTTTATAATAATCTCATCTATCCTGAAACTTTTGACAAAATTACTTTGAGTAACTTACATAATCAGGGTCAGTATTAATCATATTTATAAGTTAATAAAAAGGTTGGAAATAGTTGATTTTTTATTATTTCAATTTGATTTTAACAATGTTTTTTAAAATCAATCTAATTTAGAATCATTTTTTAGTTATCATTTAAAAAGCTAATGGTAGTAATTATTTGGTTATCGTATACCAATTAATCATTTTTAATTGCGAAATTGCGCACGGACTAAAATCAAATTTAATTATAGAATTCACTACTTATGAAGAAAACATTAGTTTTATCGCTTTTACTAATTGGAGCATTTACGGCATTTTCACAGACTAAAGAGGAGCAAATGTTAAAGGAGATTTATAAATCTTCATTAACAAATGCTAAATGCTACCCATGGTTAGATCATTTATCAAATACAATTGGTTCGCGTTTATCAGGATCAACGGGGGCAGAAAAAGCAGTTGTTTACACAAAGGCACAACTGGAAACACTTGGACTAGACAAAGTGTATTTACAAGAAGTAATGGTTCCTAAATGGGTTCGAGGAGAAAAGGAAATTGGTTATTTAAAAACAGGGAATAAAAAAATTGATTTTGCAATTTGTGCACTTGGCGGATCAGTGGCTACACCAAAAAAAGGAATTGAAGCCGCTGTGATTGAAGTAAAAAGCCTAGAGGAATTAACAGTTTTAGGAAAAGAGAAAGTAAAAGGTAAAATCATTTTTTTTAATAGACCTATGGATCCCGAATTTGTAGAAACATTCAAAGCGTATGGAAGTTGCGTAGATCAAAGATCGTCAGGCGCGCGTGAAGCAGGAAAACTCGGTGCTTTAGCCGTTATCGTAAGATCAATGAATTTGCGCTTAGATGATTTTCCGCATACTGGTTCTACTAATTATGGTGATATTTCGAATGACTTAAAAATTCCTGCTGCAGCAATCAGTACAAATGGAGCTGAGTTGTTGAGTAAAAATTTAAAAGAGAATCCTACTGCAAAATTCTTTTTTAGACAGTCTTGCGAAACTTTTGATGATGTCTTGTCCTATAATGTTGTAGGAGAAATAAAAGGAACTGAGCATCCAGAAAGAATAATGGTGGTAGGCGGACATCTTGATTCTTGGGATTTAGGGGATGGATCGCATGATGATGGAGCAGGATGTGTGCAAAGCATGGAAGTACTTAATATTTTTAAAAATATTGGCTATAAGCCAAAAAATACCTTGCGCGTTGTTCTCTTTATGAACGAAGAAAACGGTGTTAGAGGCGGTATAGAATATGAAAATCAGTCTAATAAAAATAATGAAAATCACATATTTGCTTTAGAAAGTGATTCAGGAGGTTTTTCACCAAGAGGTTTCTCTATTGAAGCTGATGAAGCAAATTTTAATAAAATCAGCAGTTGGGGAAAACTATTTGAACCCTATTTAATACATCGATTTGTAAGAGGATTTCCAGGAGTAGATATTGGTCCATTGCAATCTAAACATATTGTAAAAGTTGGTTTACAGCCAGATTCACAGCGATACTTTGATTACCATCACGCCGCTAATGATACATTTGATGCAGTCAACAAAAGAGAATTAGAATTAGGTGCAGCAGCCATGGCATCTTTAATTTACTTAGTAGATCAAAATGGAACTATAAAATAAAATTGTAAAAATTACAAAGGTGCGATTCTTTGCTGTTTCAATATTTAAACGAAATAGTAAACGTTGCACCTTGATTTATTTTACTTTCTACAGCAATACGACCACCTAAACTTGTAATATGATTATAAACTAAATAAAGACCAATACCGCTGCTGCTGCTATCATCATTATCATGGAATTTTTCGTAAAGGCCAAAAATTTTATCCTTTACCTTATTTAAATTAAATCCAAGTCCTTTATCCGAAAATATGAGTTGATTTATGCCATTCATTCTTCGAGATTTAATTGAAATGTGAGGTACTTGATCCAGTTTTGCATATTTTATTGAGTTGGTAATTAAATTCAAAAAAATACTTTTGATGAACGCTTTGTTAAAAGTAATAGTTTCAAAAGCATCAAAATCAATTATAATGATGGCTTCTGAATCATTTATTAAGGAAATTATTGAAGCAAGAATCTCGTCTAATGCTTCTCTTAAGTTTACTTCCTCAACTTGAGTATTAACATGCTCATTTTCAATTAAATCATTAATTGAATCATTTAGCGTTTTATTTAATTTCTCACTTGTTAATTTAAGAATTTCAAGTAATTCTAATGTTTCTGGATCATCAATTTTAGAAATATTGATCAAACTGAAAACAGAAAGCATATTATTGATTGGTGATTTTAGATCATGTGAAGTTTTATGTGACAGTACAGTTAATTTTTTATTTATTTGGGTTAGATTAGTAAGTAGTAAATTACGCTCTTCTTCTATTTTCTTTTTATGGGTTATATTTTTTGCAATTGCATAAACTAATTGTTCAGATTCTACAGGCATTGAAGTCCACGATAACCATATTATTTTTCCACTTTTAGTAATATATCTATTCTCAAAATTTAATAAAGGTTTGTTTTTATAAACAAGTTCTCTTGCCTCGATGGTGATTTGTACATCTGGTGCATAAATAAATTCAATAAGTGGTCGTGAGTATAATTCCTCTTTGGTATATCCTAATAATTTTGAAACTGCCGAATTAATTCTTTTAAAATAGCCATCATATCCGGCGATACAAATTAAATCAGCTGATATATTAAAGAAATTAGGTTCTTCGCTTAAATTAGTGGAATATTAAAAACTTAGCTAATTTTGGGGTATGGAATTAGATGGATTAGGAGTTTTGCTAGGGGTTAAATCT
>NZ_JAXCIA010000021.1:0-56506 GCF_035985025.1 Flavobacterium sp. PL11 | reverse complement strand
GGGGGTTCTATTTTGAAAATCACGATTTAAAGGCAATAAAGTCAATGGAATTAAGGAAATTTATTTAGTCCTAAAACGTTTAGGACAGGATTGTTCTTTAATAATTAAATCTAAGAATTTCAAGATCGTTGATTTAATTGAATGTAATAATTTTGATCCATATAGCAATTTAGAAGAATATATCCATTGTAATATTTTACCACAGAGTAAAAATCACATTTCTGAAGATGAAGTTCCTTTCTAAATAGATTTAAAAAATAATGCTACTGTTTAAGTTTCTTTATTTTAATCTAGAACTAAATTTTTGGATTTTTACTATTTCTAAAATTATTAGAAGAGAAAAGGGTTGTTCTGTATAGTAAAGGAAAAGAATTCAATAATTTTTATAATAGTTTATGAATAGTTTTATTTTTAAAATAATTGTCAAGTTGCTTTTAGCAATTGGTCGCATAACTGGATTAACATATAATGAAATTAATATAATTGTTTATTATTTTGTTATTCCTTTTTCATGGCTTTGGCTTTTAGATATTATTTTTGATTTCAATTACTTTAAGTTTTCATTTTTAATCTTTTGCTTAGGATTTAGTTTTGGTTGTAACGATTTTAAAAGTTATTCTAACATACTATTTAAAAAATCAGTTAGGTTTTTAAAGTATTTCAATCGCTATGGAAGCACTTATATTATATCCTCTGTTTGGATTTGTATTGTACTTCCCATCGCTATCTACGCAATTTTGATCACCTTAGTTCTACTTTAATAATTTTTATTAAAGATTAAAAGTTAGAAATTATGACTTTGAATAATTTCGCAATACAGTTTTCAGTTGGCAATGTCAATTTTAGAATTTAAGTGCCTGATTAATATACATTAATATACAAAAGCGTACTGCATTGTGCTAAGTTTAGCTTTATTTTTATTTAAAATAAAATATTTTTTCTTTGTGTTAAGCCTGCTACTATAAAGAAATGTTTATAATTATTTAAATTTCAGTCCATTGGTACAACTTTATTTTTAGTCAACATTACTTCCTTCTAAAATCTTAAGGCTTTTCTCTATTAATACTTTAGCTTTATCGACCTCACTTTGAGTTACAATATTTCTTTTTGTTGAGACAAACATTTCTCTTATATCTACATTGAGAGCTTCAGCTATTTGCAATAACAAATGTATTGTAGGTAGATTCTTTTCCGAATTAATGTTACTTATGGTGGTCACTGAGACTCTAACTTTATTAGCTAATTCTTCACGGCTGATTCCTTTCAGTGCCATTAATTCTTTAAGTCTTAAAATTTCCATGATTTGTTTTTTTACAAATATAATTTAAAAACAAATGATACTTTATTTATTTAAAAATAAATAAAGTATCATTTGTTTTTAAGTAAAACTATGCTTTACTTTGCAATGAATTAATCAAGTGATACTTTATTTTTATAGGAATCGCTAAAATAATAATTGTGCAAATCGAATTCGTTGACAATGATGGTGAAGTTGTAAAGGTGTTCGAAGATTTTTTTTTGATGTCATAATTGATAATCTCATTCACATCTAATGATATGAATTCAGTTCATTAACTTCACGTTTCATATTTAGACTATGGTTTATTAATGAAACACAAGTTAAATCATAAAATTCAGCAAAACCACTTCAAATGTTTTAAAATAATTAAGAGTCTAAAACTAAAACAAAATTATTCCTAAAAAGCTAAGATTATGAAATTCTTCTTTTATTCAAGAACGTCGACAATTTTTCAAAATTCTGCGAGACAAATCGAATCATTTAAAAACCAAGAAGGTTTTGATTCAACAAGGTTATTTGTTGAGAGGATTCAGGGTAATGTTCCTTTCTTCGAACGACCGCAGGCGGTTAAGATGTTTAATGATATTACAAATTTGCAGCATAAATGTACAGTTGTCGTTGATTCAACGGATAGACTTGGGCGAAACCTTTTAGATATTCTGAATACGATTGAAGTTTTTAAAAAAAATCATATCAATTTAAAGTCATTGAAAGAAGGATTCTCAACTTTTCTTGATAATGGTGAAGAAAATCCAATGGCTAATTTGGTTATTTCTGTAATGGGTAGTATCGGAGAAATGTCCAGGAATCAAATAAAAAGTAGAGCTATGGAAGGAATTAAGATTGGACAAGCTCATGGAAAATTTAAGGGAAGGAAAATTGGAGCGGTTCAGTCGGAGGAAAAGTTATTGCAACGTCATCAGATAGTTATGAAAAAACTGCAAAAAGGATTAACTATAAGAGAAATTAATGAAATAACAGGGGCATCGTCAGCTACTATAATAAAGGTTAAAAAAGTAATGGTAAACAGGAAAATGATATAGCCAATTTTGAGATTGTTGCGAGACGATAACTTAGAAAAATAATAGGCTAAAACAAGGTAATAGATTTTAAAAATTCTATTACCTTGTTTTATATTTGCTACTGTATCAAAAGACAGTGTACTAAAAAACTGTTTAAGTATTTCAAAATTAACTCAACATCAATATTTTATCGATTTTTAAATATTTATCAAGAAAATTTCTTGTAAATGAGATTTAAATTTGATCTGTTATTTTAAGAGCAATTTTTTGTAACGATCTAATTCTTTATAATGAACGGTTATGTTGTTCTGGTCACGTATCAATTTTATTTTTTTGTTTTTTTCTCTAGATTTTAGCCCGTATACTGATATTGATAGTATTTGAGAAGCCTCTTCTATACTGTAAAATTCTTTTTGGACAGGTAAAATGGCAGCTAATTCTTCAACAGCTTGTTTAAGTCTTTCCTCTATAATTAAAGCTATAATATCGTTAAGGTTATCGTTTATTACATTTATTTTATCTTTCATATCTATTGGTTTGATATGTATAGATTAATAAGTAGATTTTGTTTAGCTGCGATTGAAAATAAATTATAATTCCTTTAAATGAAATCTTCCTACTACTAGAAGTTATCATCGAATTTTATATAGTCAATGGCATGTAATGAATATCTACAAATAAAAAAAACTACAGTGTACTGAGTAGTGCATCTAATGGTGTACTAGGACCTATATATGATTTTGATGTTTTTTTTCCTATATTAGCTCTAATTAGTTGATTTCAGTAGCTATTTCAGTTTTGAGCATAAAAAAACCCCAATAAATATTGGGGTTTCGTGACCTTGACTGGATTCAAACCAGTAACCTCTTGAGCCGTAATCAAGTGCGCTATTCAGTTGCGCCACAAGGCCATTTGCAAGTCGTTTTAATAACTTCGTTGCGGGTGCAAATATAGGAATAAATATATCATAGGCAATAGTAATATAGGAAAAAACTAAAAAAATAAGTGGTCAATTGTATATGTATTTGAAGTGCAAGGTTTTCCAATTTAAAAAAGTTTGATTAATGTATCATAGACTTACTTGATAAATGATAAACTCAAATATAAAATTTAAGGTATAGTAAAGCTTACTAAATTTTTAGTTAATAAATAGCATATAAGTTATGAGAACAAAATATTGTCGTAGCTAGCTGTTGTAGTTTATTTACTTATATTTTTCTAATTTAACACTAATCAACCATCTATTAATCTTATACAATTCAAAACTTACAAAAGATTATGTTGAAAACTTACATGACTTATGTGATAAAAAATAGTGATATTATTTTCTTTTAATTACCTGTATAAAATTATCTAAATACCATTTTTAAAATTCAACGCATAAATACTGCCTATAAAAATTTCAAAATTTGTGCCTTTTAGGCTTTATGTAAAGACTTATTATAAAAGGTGGACTCGACAGAAATAGTTGTGAATAACTGTAAATTCACAACAAGAAAATAATAAATAGCAATTGGAAAATTAATTTATCTAGGTCAGTGATATTTAATTTTGTTGCAATGTTTAAACTTCACAAATGATTAAATTTTATCAAATTTCTCATAATGAAGCAACTTTGTAGAATATTAAATGATATAAATTTAGGATTCAATTTATTTTTCATTTATTTGTAATATAAATAATTAAAAATGAAAAATATTCGCTTCGGAGTCCTTTTACAAGTGACTTTTTTATTATGCGTTCCTCTGCTAAAAGCGCAGCAAAATCCAGCTACTAAATCTATCTCAAATTATGATTATAGTGATGCTTTTGCGCCGTTTTTTTATTCTAAAAATGGAACTACTACAAGATCCGCTAGTGGTCAACCAGGTGCCGAATACTGGCAAAATAGAGCTGATTATCAACTAACAGCAAAATTAGAGGAAAGTAAAAATGAAATTATAGGTTCTGGAATAATCACCTACACTAACAATAGTCCAGATAAAATGGATTTCGTTTGGATGCATTTAGATCAAAATCTGTTTAAAGAGGATTCTCGAGGAAATGCAATTATTCCTTTAAATGGGAGTAGGAATGGAGCTAGAGGTCAAATTTTTGACGGAGGTCATAAAATCAAATCAGTTAAAGTAATTAGCACTGTAAAAGGTAAAACTACTGAAACTGATGTAAAATATTTGATAACTGATACTAGAATGCAGGTATATCTGCCTCAGGTCTTAAATGCTAAAGGCGGAGTTGTAAAGATTAAAATTGATTTTTCTTATATTTCGCCTTTAGAAGGTTCAGATCGAACAGGAGTGTTAGAAACTAAAAACGGTAAAATATTTACAATAGCCCAATGGTATCCTCGTATGTGTGTTTATGATGACATAAGCGGTTGGAATACAAATCCCTATTTAGGAGCATCGGAATTTTATTTAGAATATGGTGATTTTGACGTTAGTATAACTGCACCTTCTAATCATATTGTAGTAAGCTCAGGTGAATTACTAAATCCAACAGCAGTTTATTCGGCGGTAGAACAGCAACGTTTAGCACAAGCAAAACAAAGTGATAAAACAGTTTTTATTAGAACTGCTGAAGATGTAGCCAATACTTCAAAAGTTATTACTTCAACAACTAAAACTTGGGTATATAGAATGAAGAATTCTCGTGATGTTTCATGGGCTTCCTCAGCAGCATTTATTTTAGATGGTGCCAAAATTAATTTGCCTAGCGGTAAAAAATCGTTAGCGCTTTCTGCATATCCCGTTGAAAGTGCTGGAAATGATGCATGGGGACGCTCTACTGAATATACTAAAGGATCAATAGAGCATTACTCAAAAAAATGGATGGAATACCCTTATCCAGCGGCTACAAATGTTGCCGGAAATGAAGGTGGAATGGAATATCCTGGAATTGTATTTTGCAATTGGGAGTCTAAGGGAGCCGATTTATGGGGCGTTACAGATCATGAATTTGGCCATATCTGGTTTCCAATGATCGTTGGTTCTAATGAGCGCGTATTTGGCTGGATGGATGAAGGGTTTAATACTTTTTTAAATTCAATTAGCACAGCGGAATTTAATAATGGCGAATACAAGGAACCGAAAGTAGATATGCATCAGAGAGCTGAATATTACACCAATCCTCAGCTTGAGACTATTATGTCCTCACCAGATAATATGAAGGAATCAAATATTGGACTTTTGAATTACTCTAAACCGAGCTCAGGCTTGATTATATTACGTGAACAAGTTCTTGGCGAGGAACGCTTTGATCGCGCATTAAGAACGTACATCGAACGTTGGGCTTACAAACACCCACAACCTGATGATTTTTTTAGAACTATAGAAAATGTAGCCGGCGAGGATTTAAGCTGGTTTTGGAGAGGTTGGTTTAAATACAATTGGCGTTTAGACCAAGGCATTACAGGCATAAAGTATGTCAAAAACGATCCAAAGCAAGGAGTTGTAATTTCTATTGAAAATCTTGAAAAAATGGCAATGCCCGTAAATTTAGACGTAAAAACTAAAAACGGCAAGGTAATTCGCGTCACTTTACCGGTAGAAGTGTGGCAACGAAATAAAGCTTGGTCTTTTAAACATGAATCTACTGAGGAAATTGAAAGTATTATTATAGATCCTGATAACGTGTTACCAGATAGTAATACTACTAATAACACTTGGAGTGCCGAGAAAGGATTAATTGAAAAAGATGTGATATTAGACGGTTATTTAGGAGTATTTTCAACTAAAATGGCGCCGATCAAAATTACTTTTTCTGAAAAAAATAATTCTCTTAATGTGGCTATTCCTAATTATCCAAATTTTTCAGTTGAAAGTATTGGAAAAAATAAATTTGAATCAAAGCAAGCAGGTCTTGTATTTGAATTTAATGATAGCTTAAATGGTTTTAGTATGTTAATTCCTGAAGGTCAAAAAATAGAATTTACTAGAGATAAATAATAAAATAGTACAAGAATAAAAAAGACTTGTAGCTTAAAATGCTACAAGTCTTTTTTTTATTAATTAACCTTCGGTTAAACTTATAAATATGAATTCTAAGTTTAAAGGACTGTCAAATTTGAATATATAGTATTGACTTTAAAACTTAAAAATTTAATTACAGTTGGATTGTAACTATTAAGATTACTCAGGTATTTGTTGGCTTAAACAATGTAATGTTCCAAAACCCCAGATAAAATCAGTGCAACTTATCCCAATAATTTCTCTATCAGGAAAACACGCTGCCAGTATATTTAAGGCTACTCTATCATTAGGATCGTTAAAAGTAGGAACTAAAACAGCATTATTTAAAATTAAGAAATTGGCATAACTTGCTGGTAATCTCAATCCCTCAAAATCTATACTTTTTGGCATTGGTAATGTTACAATTATAGGGGATTTACCATTTTCCAATTTCGCATTTTGTAACCTCTTCAAATTATCTTGTAGCGGTTTGTAGTTATGATCCGTAGGATCAGTTTCTATGATTGTGACAATTGTACCTTCATTTACAAAACGGCACAAATCATCGATATGCCCGTGAGTATCGTCGCCTTCAACTCCGTCTCCAAGCCAAATAACATTTGTAATCCCTAAATACTCTTTAAATACAGCTTCGTAATCTTCTTTAATAAAGTTGGGATTTCGAACTTGAATATCAGGATGCATCAAGCATTCTTCTGAAGTTAGTAAAGTCCCTCTTCCGTTAGTGTCAATGGCGCCACCTTCAACAATTACTGGCTTCCCTTTATACATCACTTGCGTTACAGGAATGTCTAAAAATTTTCCAACCGCAGCAGGAACGAGTTTGTCTAGCTTTATATTAGTATATTTTGCCCAACCATTAAAATTGAAATTTAATGCCTCTCTTTTATCTCCATTTTGTACAATAATAGGACCCGAATCGCGCATCCAACTTCTATTGGTTTTTTGTATAATGTAAGAAACATTTTCAATTTTAACGTGCGCTGTTTCCAGCATGTTATTGACTTTTTCTTTTTGACTTTCATCAGCGACCATCAAAAAAACGGGCTCGAAAGTGGCCACTTTTTTAATAAATTCCACAAAAGCCCATTTTACAGCTTCGAATTTTCCAGGCCAATCGTTTCCATTGTGGGGGAAACAAAGTAAAATTCCTTGTTGCTTTTCCCATTCAGCTGGGAATCTTCTATTGTTTTCAGTCATAATTAATCAATTGCTCTTTTTGTAATATCACCAAAAGCATCTATTCTGCGATCTCTAAAAAACGGCCAGTTCTGACGTACATTTTCTTGTAAATCTAAATCAACTTCGGCAATAAGAATCTCTTCTTTATCGTGTGAGGCTTGCGCCAAAATCTCGCCCTGCGGTCCTGCAATAAAAGAAGCACCCCAAAACTGGATTCCATCCGTATCAGGCAAATATTGCTCTAAACCGATCCTATTTGCGGCAGCCACATAAACACCATTTGCAACAGCATGTCCTTTCATGACATTCATCCATGCGCCATACTGGTTTTCGCCATATTGCTCTTTTTCTCCAGGATGCCAACCAATAGCTGTTGGGTAAAACAAAACTTCTGCACCTTTGAGTGCTGTAATTCGAGCAGCTTCTGGATACCACTGATCCCAGCAAATTAAAGTTCCAATTTTTCCTTTTTGTGTTGGGATTGTTTTAAATCCTAGATCACCAGGCGTAAAATAAAATTTTTCGTAAAAATGTGGGTCATCTGGAATATGCATCTTACGATATAATCCTGCTTCTGATCCATCAGTGTCAATAATATAAGCACTATTGTGGTAAATTCCAGCCATTCTTTTTTCAAAGAAAGGAACAATTATGACTACTCCTAATTCCTTAGCTAATGCGCTAAAGGCAATAAAAGAAGTGCTATACAAAGGTTCTGCTAATGCAAAATTATCGACATCCTCACTTTGACAAAAATAATGACTACTGTACAATTCAGGCAACGAAATAACTTCAGCACCCAATTTTGCGGCATCACGAACCCAACTTAAACATTTTTTAAGGTTGTTTTCAGCAATATCATTTAAGTTTAATTGTATGACTGCTATCTTGTATTTTTTATTTGGCATGACTTAAAATTTTAATTGCAAAAATAGTGAATTTTATAGAAATGCGAAAGCTGTATAAAGTGAAAGCTACAGCTACAGTTTTAAAATGCTTATCGGCATAAACATTTCTTATTACCGTAATGTGATTATTGATATACTAATTGAAAGCTATAAAAATTTTATCTCAAAGACTTAGTGGCAACTAATCATTATTCTGAAGGTATAATTTTTAAATTTGTTTCCATTTTTTTAATGTTGCAAATCGAACTAGCTACTTAAAAACTGCCATAAAAATCATTTATTTAAAAAAATTTAAAATATAAATTCAGAGGTTAAATTTTGAAATTTGAAGGACTTTTAAATCGATATATTTATATCATCGATAGTAATAACATTGTATTTGACACTCCCAATAATGTTGAATTTTAAATTTTATACTATTATATATCAAACTGTTCGACAATTTTAATTACATTTTGTATAATTTCTAAAAATAAAAAAAAGTCTGGCATAACCAGACTTTTAAAAATAATATTTCAAAAATTTATTTTTTAATGACTTTAATAGATTGAACTTCCGAAGCTGATTGTAGTTTAACAATATATACACCAGAGGTTAGATTACTCATGTCTAATAATCCTGAGGCTGCATTCCACGTGCTGTTTGGTATTTTTTGGCCTAAAACATTATAGATTTCTATAGACTCAATATCATTGGCATGATTTATATTGATGTAATCTATAACTGGATTGGGATAGAAATTAATAATACTATTGGTAAAGCTTTTAGCAGATAAGGTGTTAGTAAATTCATCTGCTCCCATATTAGGAGCGGTTGTGCTTCTAATTTCTTCATCAATATCAACAGTTACCTCTGCTAATGCTATTCCTAAATTTGCTAACGACGTATTGGCTGCTGTCAGGTGCAAATCAGCAGTTGAGGAAAATATTGGTGAAATATTTAGAGATTTTATATTGCCTCCAAAAGCAGTTTTTAGCGCGGCAAGATTTGGCTGTGCCGCTGTAAGATAATAAGATAAATTTTGTCCAGATGAGAAATAATTGTTATAATCCATATTACTAAATACTGTACTAGAAGCATCCGAATAGATCGCATATTTATCGCCTATCGTAGTTTGAGAATTAACTAAAATATTGTTTCTTAAATCAATAGCAGCCGTGACAACTGAGTTTAAAATATTTAAGGCAGCAGGTTTGCCTGTAAATTGTTGATTAGTCCTTAATGATACAGTATTGTGGTAAATTTTAATATTTGTTCCTGCATTACCAATTACAATTCCGTAACCATTATCATCAATGTTATTTCTTGGAAAACCATTTCCAGTTACGTTGCTCACAAAATTGTTAGCAATTAATACGTTTCCATTACCTACAAAAACATTAGAAAAAATACCGTTTGCACCAAATCCTGCTGGATTAGTATTGGATATATCGTTAATCTTATTTTGTATAATCTTAGCATTATTTATTACAGAACCAATCAAAATACCACTAGCAATACTTGAACTCGCTATGGTGACGCCTGAAATCGTATTTTTGCTGATGACAAAATCATTTGCATTTTGAATAGCAATACCTCTAAAACCCATTTTTTCTAATGGATCAGTTGATCCAATTGTATTTTCTGTAAATAGCCCTCCAATATCAGGAGCAGTATTTATTCCTATTGCAAAAATTGCATTTTGAGATCTATTAAACGTGTTACTTTCTACGATCACATAATTATTAGGAACAGATCCCACTTCTCCTAATATTGGACCCGATATTATAAGACCTACAATGGTTTCATTAGGTGAAGATCCTAAAAATTTTATATTTTTTATGGTTACATAATTTGCGCCGTCAGTTGCTGTACTAGCTATCCAAACAATAACAGGGTTTAAACTAAGATTTGAGTTAATGTTGTTGAAAATTAAATTATCTGAAGTCGTTCCATTATTACTTCCATCAATGGTTATATAATCTGCTCCATCAATTTTCAGTAAAGAGGTAGCATTTCCTGTAATGGTTGTAGTAACGCCATTTGCAGGTTTTATTGTTAATTTATTAGTTGCACTTGAACCTGCATTCGCATTAATAATTAATGGAAAAGTTTCATTAGGATATGTGGCATCCAATAACGAGAATAGCACGGGACCCGTTATCGCCGCAGAATTAAAATCAGCTATTGCAGCGGTGATTGTAGGATATGTTCCAGCCAATCCTATCGTATATTGACCATCTAACGCAACTTGATTTTTAGCGGTCGATTTCACTATATTTAATGCGGTAGTTGTCCTTAAGATCGCTTCATTAATCTGAGCAAATGAATTCATTTTAGCTAAACCTTTGTAATTTGTTTCTATTGATTTACTCTGAGCAAAAGAAAAGTTTGAAATAATCATTAATAGGAAAACGTAAAGCAAAGTTTGTACTGATCTCCTGACAGAAATATGTTCTATTACTTTTTCAGGAATAATGTAATTTATAGCCATAATAGTTATTTATTAAGTTAAATTAATTATAAATTTACCATAAATAATACCAATTAAAAAATAAATCACTATAAATAATCACAATTAATGACTAGTTGGTTATTAAAAATAAATAATGAAGATTTAATATAAAATTCTTGAAGAAAGGAACGCTGCTTTCATTTAGTTTAACTTAAAATTAATTGACAAATAAATTTTAAAGAAATAAAATTTTAATTTTAAAATAAGATTGGCTATATTCAATAGTTGAAAATAAATCAGCTATTAAACGGTTGAATAATACATTTTTGCATTGATTCTAATTCTTGTGAAAAAGATTGAATTTAGTTTTGAATAGAGCTATTAATTAGCTTTATAAATTATGTAATACTACAATTAAATGATTTATGGATCTACTTCATATCAATATTCAATTTCTGTTGCTTAGAGTGCATCAAAAGTAACGTTAAAGAGGACGCTGCTACTACATTATTTAGATATTATTACTTATTGAAAATGTCTAAAGCATTAAATTAAAGGTAAAATATCAAATAAGTATAAAAAATTAATTTAGTAAAGACTAAATACTAAAATAGCCGGAAAAAAATTTCCCGACTATTTCGAATACTACTACAATAAGTAAATTTGTTGTTAAATTTTCTTTCTCATTTTCATATTAATAAATTCAACGGCTAGTGAAAAGGCAATTGCGAAATATAAATAACCTTTTGGAACCACGCCAACGTGTTCACCAACCAATGAAGCATTTGATAAGTGCATACTTTCTGTAATCAGCATAAAACCAATCAATATTAGAAAGGCTAATCCTAAAATTTGAATAGACGGATTTGCATTGACAAAGTTTCCAACAGGAACTGCGAAAAGCATCATTACGCCCACAGAAATTAACACAGCAGTTACCATAATATATAATGCTCCTTCAACTCCATTAGTCATTCCCACAGCAGTCAAAATACTATCTACTGAGAATATTAAATCGATCAATAGAATTTGGACAATCACACTAGAAAATGATTTTGTCGCAACGGTTTTCAAATCTAATTCTTCTTCCCCTTTATGATCTACCTTTTCGTGAATTTCCTTAGTACTTTTATAAATTAAAAATAATCCTCCAAGAAATAGAATGATAGCTTGTCCAGTAAATTCAGCACTAAACCAACCCCAATTGACAGTGAAAAAAGGTGCTTTCATTGCAATTAATAAAGTGATTCCAAAAAGCAACGCGATACGCATAAACATGGCTAAAAACAAACCTATTTGCGTTGCCTTTTTTCGTTTCTCGATAGGTAATTTTCCAGTTACTATCGAGATAAAAATGATATTGTCAATTCCCAAAATAATTTCAAGAAAAGTCAATGTCAATAAGGCAATCCAAGCATCTGGATTTAAGAATACTTCCATATTTTATAGTTAATTGATTGTGATTATTTAATCTGATATTTTAGTTACCGTCCCTTTTTGCTTATTGTCAGATCCTACTATTCCAAATTCAAAGGTATAGGAATCTTTTGTAGTTGTTAAAATTTTCATGCCAATCGCTTTTTCTTCAGCCATATTTCTTGGATGTAATTTTCGCAACACATATTCACAATCGCTAATCCATCTTATGGAAGCAGTATCTGTCTTCCCTTCAAAAGTTTCAATTTCGATGCTATCGTTACGCTGAAAAACGGTTGTTTTCATAACACCTTCAACTTCATGTTCGAACTTAAATTTTCCAGTTTTAAAATCTTTACAGCTGCGTTCTACGTCATAGCAAGAAAGTAATAGCAGGAATGCAGGAAGTAATAGTAATTTTTTCATAGTTGTCTTATTATAATATTTTAATATCGTATTTGTCTAAAAGTCCCGCAATTCCTTGCGTTGCAAATTTAGCATTCTTCATAGGATTAAATTCTGGATCAATTTTATAATTATAAGCCGTTGTAAAATCGACTCCTGCTAATTGTGTATCATTAAAAAGAGCATTTTCTAAATTGCAATTTTCGAAAATAGCATTAGTGAGATTCGTGGAAGCAAAAGAAACATCCTTTAAGGAACAAGAATTAAATTTAGTTTTAATCATTTTTTTGTTAGAAAATGATCCATAATCTAATACGCACTCCTGAAAACTAACACTAAAAAGAAAATCGACACACTTATTAAAATGGATTCCCAATAACTTACAATCAATAAAATTTACAGTTTTTAAACTTGTGCCTGTTAAATCAATCATTGATAAATTGCAATTGATAAACTCGCAATCCATAAATGTGTTATTTGAAAAATCACTACTAGAAAAATCACAATTTTTAAAAACACACTCTTCAAATTCACGATTATTTATGCGCTGATTGCTATAATTGACTTTTTCAAATGTTTTTTGAATATATATTAAATCTTCCATTAATCGTCGAATAAACTTTTTACAATTACTGTCAAACCTTTATAGGCAAAATAAACCCCAAAAATACAAATTATGATTCCTACAGCTAGAACTAAATAGTGCCATATATTTTGCTTATTCATAAAAGCATTATGAATAACAACTGGACCTAAAAATAGGAGTGGTAAAGAACCTGCTAAATAGGTAACTCCCTTCGATAACATTTGTTTATTTGTTCCCATACATAATTATTTTGATTACACATTAGTTATAATATTGAATTCATAGTGCTACTTAAGTAAGTCAAAAGTTTAAAAGTCGTAAAGTCAAAAGCATCAATATTAGGAAAAACAACAAAAAATCAGCTTGTTATATTCTTTTTGTTATATTTAAAAATACGACATTATACAATTATTATTACTTATTATAAAAATCAATTACCCTTCTCACACTTCCTTTTTTCTCTAATAATTCACTTGCCTGCTGATAGTTTAGTGGTATTTCATCCATAATCATTTTTACAGCGCGATCTACAAGTTTGCTATTGCTTAATTGCATATCGACCATTTTATTTCCTTTTACTTTACCAAGTTGAATCATTGTGGCAGTAGTAATCATATTCAAAACCAGTTTTTGCGCTGTTCCCGCTTTCATACGTGAGCTAGCAGTGAGAAATTCAGCTCCTACAACAATTTCAATAGGAAATTGCGCTACCATAGAAAGTGGACTCGACTCGTTACAAGCAATACTTCCTGTTGTGATATTATTTTCATTACACTTTTCTAAACCGCCTATGACATAAGGGGTGGTTCCTGAGGCCGCAATCCCAATAACGACATCATTTTTATTAATAGCATATTTTTCTAAATCTAACCAAGCTTGAGTACTATCATCTTCAGCATTTTCAACCGCTTTACGAATTGCCGAATCTCCTCCTGCTATAATTCCGATAACTAAATCAGAGGGAACACCAAAAGTGGGCGGACATTCTGATGCATCTAATATTCCTAAACGTCCAGATGTTCCCGCTCCAATATAAAATAAACGGCCGCCTAATTTCATCTTGCTGACAATTACATGCACTAATTTCTCAATCGCTGGTAAGGCTCTTTCAACTGCTAGTGGTACCGTTTTATCTTCCTTGTTTATATTAAACAGCAAAGTAGATACGGACATTGTTTCTAAGTGTTCGTATTGTGATTGCTGCTCCGTGGTTTTAATAAATGTCATTTTTAATGCTGTTGAATTTATGTTGAACAATTTGTTCTTGTCGTTATTTTCAATGCGTGAGGGATAGAAGTGGAAATCCTTTTTTATGTAGCGATAGCGAAATAAAAAAGATTGCAGCGAATAGCCCGTTTCGCTTTTGCGAACACGCCCAAACAAAAAATTATAAAAAATAGGCCAATACAATTCCAATTACGATCATAGAAACTTTAGCGATATTAAATTTATGCCCTTCACTACTTTCAAAAATTATAGTAGAAGAAATATGGAATAAAATTCCTATCACTACTGCTGTTATTTGACTATGATATTTTTCTAATCCTGTAAAATAATCGGCTGCAAGTGTTCCTAATGGAGTCATTAATGCAAAAGTGACCATAAAAACGAAAATCGCCTTTTTATTTAAACTTGAATTTAAAAAAAATGTAGTCAAAATAATAGCTATTGGCAAATGATGAATAGCGATTCCTAATGCTAAATTACTGTGATCATGACCTATAGGAAATCCCTCAAGAAATGCATGGATGCAAAGACTTATAAATAACAACCACGGAATATGCGACATGTTTGGGTGTCCATGAACGTGACCATGTTCAGCACCTTTAGAGAAAAATTCTAATATGATTTGGAATAAAATTCCTAGCATTATAAAAATACCTGCGCTATGGTTATGGCTCTCGCTAGCAGTATGATCGTGCACCTGATATACTTCTGGTAATAGATGCATCACTGTTAAAGAGAGTAAGAACGAACCACTAAAAGCTAGAAGCAGCTTTAAATTCGTCTTGTTTTTTGGTTTTAGAACCAATGCAATTATATATCCTAAAAGTACGGAAAGTAAGGGTAAAAGATAGTTCATCTATTTAAAAATCATAATTAGACGCTCACTCTCTGTTTTGTGGAACTTTTTCAACTTGTAATCGCCAAAAATATCTAGCAAATAGATTCCAGCTTCTTCCATTAGTTCTTCAAAGTCATTTAATGTCAGTGCTTTTACTTTTTCTGTAAAATGAAAAGCATGTCCTTCATCAACAAAATCAATTTCCTTGTATATATGTCCGTTTTTTTCGTAGCGTTTAATATGAAAATCAATTCCATCAACTGTTTTCATTTCTTCAGGAATCAAAGTGTTTACCACTTGATGTACATTCATAAAATCAATTGCTGCAAATCCATATTCTGATAAACTTTCTTTGATAGCTTTTAGCGTCGTTAAGTTGTCTTCGTCGTTTTCGAAATAACCAAAACTGGTAAATAAATTAAAAATCGCATCATACTTTTCTTCAAAAGGCTCTCGCATGTCGTGGACCTTAAAATGTAGCGTTTCATTAGCGTTTTTATTGGCGTCAGCTATACTATTTTCAGACAAATCAGCACCAAGAACATCAAAACCTAGCTGATTTAAATAGATAGAATGACGGCCTTTGCCACAAGCTAAATCCAATACTTTCGCTTTTTCAGGAAGGTTTAAATAGTGGGTTAAGTTATCCATGAAAATTTGTGCTTCGCGGTAATTACGCTCTTTATATAGGATATGATAGTAAGGAGTATCAAACCATGAGGAATACCATTTTGCAGTTGGTTTAACCTGTTTTTCAGTAGATAGTTTTTCAGCTTCAGACATTTATTCTTTTTCAATTAATTTGATTGATGCAAATTTAGTGTATTTTTGCCAAATATAACGATAACAATGCCCACTTTAGGGGCAACGGAGGCAAATGGAAGATAATTTTAAAATGGTTGCCAAAACCTTTTTTGGTTTTGAAGAAATATTAGCTAAAGAGTTACAAATGCTCGGTGCACAGCATGTTGAGCAAGGAGTTAGAATGGTAAGTTTTAAGGGCGATAAAGGCTTTATGTATAAGGCAAATCTAGCTTTACGTACTGCCTTAAAAATACTTAAACCTATTTATTTTTTTAAGGCCAGTAATGAACAAGCTTTATACAAAGGAATATCAAGTATGAATTGGTCTAAATTGCTAAACGCAAATCAGACTTTTGTCATTGATACAACAGTACATTCTACTTTTTTCAATCACTCTGAATTTGTTTCTCAAAAATGTAAAGATGCCATAGTTGATCAGTTCAGAGAAAGAACAGGTCAACGTCCCAGTATTGATAAAGTACATCCTGATTTACGTATCAATATTCATATTGATAAAGACCAAGTTTCAGTTGCATTAGATACGTCCGGAAACGCGTTGAATCAGCGTGGTTATAGAACCGCAACGAATATTGCTCCAATAAATGAAGTTCTTGCTGCGGGAATTTTGTTGCTTTCAGGCTGGGATGGTCAAACTGATTTTTTAGATCCTATGTGCGGTTCTGGAACATTCCTTGCTGAAGCGGCGATGATTGCATGCAATATTCCAGCAAATATTAATCGTAAAGAATTTGCTTTTGAAAAATGGAATGATTGGGATAATGATCTATTTGATGCTATTTCAGATAGTTTATTAAAACGTGTTAGAGAATTTCATCATACCATAAAAGGATATGATAAAGCGCCAAGTGCGGTTCAAAAAGCAAAAGATAATATAAAGAATGCTAATTTAGAAGACTATATTTCAATTGAAGAAGATAACTTTTTTGATACTTCAAAAAGATCAGAGGAAAAATTGCATATTGTCTTTAACCCACCGTATGATGAACGTTTAGATATTCACATGGAGGAATTTTATAAAAACATTGGAGATACGTTAAAGAAAAATTATCCAGCTACTAATGCATGGATGATCACGGCAAATCTAGAAGCTTTAAAATATGTTGGATTAAAACCTTCAAGAAAAATTAAACTTTTCAATGCTGGATTAGAAGCGCGATTAGTTAAATACGAGATGTACGAAGGAAGCAAAAGAACTAAATTTTCTGCCGAAGCACGTGCTGAAAACGCAAATAAAGTAACAGAGGTAAATACGATCAATAATCTAGATAATACGCTATAGATTCATTTAGAATAATGTGACTGGCACAATTATAAACAACTAATAAAATGAGCAAATTACAAATAAGAGCATTTATATATCAACTAGGTTGTTTTGCAATATTATTTATTTCTGCTAGATATTTAGTGGCCTATTATACACCGTTAACGGGCTATTGGATTCCAGTATCGGCATTTTTCATTGGAACAATCCTATCTCCTAAATTTCAAGCTATTAAAACGAAAGATGGCGAGAAGTTCTTTATGAAATGGATTTTTATGAAAGGCGTTAGGGAAATAGAGTAGTTTTGATATTTAGAAAATTAAGCTATTGGATAAGATAAAAATTAGTATCACTGCATTTTTATAGGCATTTTGGTTTAAAACTTAAAAAGAGATAATTTTTTAAAAATCATCTCTTTTTTTATGCTGTTTTGTTTTTATTTTCTAAATGACAAACTATCTCAACTCCATGTCGTTGTTTGAAAAATATTATCTTTTAAATTTACATATTTTCTTTATTTCTTATTTTTCTCATCGACTACTTTAGCAACCGTCTTGGCTTTCTTTTTATAAATTGGTACAAAATAAGTTACTGTGTAATTTAAACCAACACCAAAACTACCATCATAAGTTCTATTAAAACCTGGAATGTATAAATTTGAAAAATTTTCAGGTTCTTTATTACTTACTAAACGATTTAATCGAAGGCTGAAACCAACAAACACATTATTAAATACTTTAGCTTTTATACCAGCAACTACTTCAATCCAACTGGCTGATAAACCGTCAAACTTTTGACCTGATTGAATTATTGGAGTTTCTTGGAAATAAGGATTTGCATTGTAAATTCGGTAATTATTGAGTTCTTGATTAAAAGTACTAAAACCATAACGCAAACCAATAGAAATAATATTTTCCATATTCAACCAGTTTTGATAGCCATTGTAATCAAATCCAGCTTTTAAATAAGATCCTTTTGTGGTAAAATTTACTCGGTCATCATCAGTAGTTTTATTTTCATTACCTATTTCAGCAGCTAAAAAGTATTTTTTAGTCAACCTATAATCTCCTACTATTTCTAAACCTTTATAATTGTTGTCATACAGACCACGTGTTAGTTTATATAAATCTACACCCACACGTAAACCGTAACGATCTGTTTTTTGAAAGATGGAATCCTTTTTTATAATAACAGCATCAGTGTTTACCATGGTTAAGGGAGTAGCTGAAACCTGCTGTTCTTTCTCGACAACTTTGGGAACACTTGTTTCTTTCTCACCTTGTATGGTTGGTTTTACTTTTGGGCTAGTTTCTTGCGAATGTCCCAAAGTCATCGACAATAGCAGAAAAAGACTAAAAAAAGATCTTAATGTGTGTTTCATTTTCGCTGTCTATATTATTTTTTTCAACTGATATAAATTTAATCCATTTTTGGTTAACAGCTATAGGATCAGTATGTGTGTATGGATTTATAGGATCTAATGTAAAAACTGTTTTATAACCACAAGCTCTAGAAACAAAAAGCTCCTGAGTGCTGTAATCAAATTTTATTATATCCTGATCCACTAATGCTGGATTTGAATTACCGGAATTTAACGTTAAACGAAAAGTTGTCGTTGTACCAACAGTTTTTAGCGGAAGTGATATAGAATTTAAATTAGTTGTTTCTGAGCCATTAAACAAAACGCCACTTGTCATTCCTTCTCCAATAACTTTTAGATTTGTTACATTTTTCAAAACCGAAGGATTCAAAAAATCATAAAAACCAATCACTAATCTAGGTGTCGTTGGCGTATTGGCATCACAAATATCATCTTTCTCACAGCTGGAAAAAGATAGCGCTATTGCAAATATTACTATAATTATTTTTTTCATAAATATTTAGTTCAATTCCAAAATCAAAGATCAATATTAGAAATCAATTCCAATTAAATTTTTAAATCGGTAATCAATCCCGAAACTTCGAGACGTTAATCTGCACTCAAAAATCTTTTATCTTCTTTCCAATAAAACTACATTCTCCACATGATGCGTTTGCGGAAACATATCTACGGGACGTACACGTGTTACTTTGTATTTCTCATCCATCAAAGCTAAATCCCGAGCCTGCGTAGCAGAGTTACAACTCACATAAACTACTTTTTCAGGAGCAATTTTCAAAATTTGCTCAATAACGTCTTTATGCATTCCGTCTCTTGGTGGGTCTGTTATGATAACATCCGGATGACCGTGTTGAGCAATGAAATCGTCATTAAACACCATTTTCATATCACCTACATAGAATTCACAATTTGTAATTTCATTACGCTCAGCGTTAAGTTTTGCATCTTTTATTGCTTCAGGAACACTTTCTACGCCTATAACTTTTTTTGCTTTTTTAGAAACAAACTGTGCAATTGTTCCCGTTCCCGTATATAAATCATAAACTAATTCCTCGCCAGTTAGTCCAGCAAAATCTCTTGTTATTTTGTATAATTCGTATGCTTGATCTGAATTGGTTTGATAAAAAGATTTTGCATTAATACTAAATTTCAACCCTTCCATTTCTTCCAGAATGTAATCTCGTCCTTTATATAATTTTATATCAGTGTCGTATAAAGTGTCGTTTGCTTTATTGTTGATGACATATTGTAGTGAAGTAATTTGAGGGAACTTTTCGTAAAGGTGGTTTAAAAGTAATTCTCTATTGGCCTTATCATTTTCAAAAAACTGAATCAAAACCATAATTTCTCCTGTAGAAGCCGTTCTAAGCATCAAAGTCCTCAGCAAACCTTCATGTGCTCTAGGATTAAAAAAAGTTAATCCATGCTCATTTGCAAAGTCGCGAACTTCGTTTCTAATCGCATTTGATGGATCTTCTTGTAAATGACATTTAGTAATGTCAAGAATTTTATCCCACATTTTGGGAATATGAAAACCTAGGGCATTTCTGTTTCCTAAATCCTCAGTACTTCCAATTTCAGCTTCGGTTAACCAACGGCTGTTGGAAAACGAAAATTCCATTTTATTTCTGTAGAAAAACTGCTTCTCTGATCCTAAAATAGGTTCAAATTCTGGCAATTCCACTTTTCCTATACGTTGCAAGTGATTCAAAACTTCGTTTTGTTTATAATACAGTTGTTGGCTGTATTTCATATTTTGCCATTTGCAACCACCGCAAACCCCAAAATGTTGGCATATTGGTTCTATTCTATGTTCAGAAAATTCATGAAAATGAACTGCTTTTCCTTCGTAATAGGCCTTGCGCTTTTTAAAAGTTTGCACATCTACCACATCGCCAGGAACGACATTCGGAATAAAAATTACTTTTCCATCGGGAGCTTTAGCTACCGAAACGCCTTTTGCACCAGCATCAAGGACTTTTATTTGATGAAAGACAACTTTGTCTGTATTTTTCTTAGCCATGGCGCAAAATTAAACTTTTGGTTGGTTTAATAAATTCAATTATCAAAATATTTTTAAAAAGTATTTTTTATAATACATTTTCAATTTACAGTTAAATTTAGCATCATTATCTGTTTTTAGAAACTAAATTATTTATTATCAATTAATTGTATTGTAAGTGGGCGACTTCTAACTACCTTGCCACAATAACCAAATAATGATATTTGCGACACCTAATTATTTATTTTTAAAAAGCATAAATAATTCACTTCTTCCTTACTTTCCTAATTCGAAATTTACGAACTCAATAATGTTCTAAACTTTACCACAATTCCCTAATAGATTTAAAATTTAAAAAAAAAATGAAGTATAAACTTCTTTTATTACTGTATTTAATGCCTTTATATGTACTAGCGGATGAATATGATCTTCCACCAACGGATGATACTCCACTCGCATCAATTGACACCTGGGTTCCTTTTTTTATAATAATTGCTCTCCTATTTGGTTTTATGATAGTTAACAAAAATAGAAATCACTTGCATAGAATTGAGTAAAGATTGGACTTTACTTAAACGAAATAAACATTTTAAATCGAAAAACACGTTAATGAAATTTATATTTATTGCTTTATTAAGTTATTGTACAGCTGCAATTGCACAAGTACAAAACAGTGGTGGTTTATTTATTAATGATAGCGGACAATTACACATATCAGGTGGCAATTATATATTTGGGGATTTAGGCCAAACAAAAACATCTAAAATAGATACAAATCATGGAGTGCTATCATTTGGTAATTCTGCAACTTGGCTCAATGCCTCTATTTCCCATTTTATCGACGGGTATGTAAGAACTTACGGTACAGAAGCATTTATTGCTCCAATTGGAGATTCAGGGTTTTTTGCCCCAATAAAAATTATTCCAAGTAGCACAGAGGGAGTTTCAGCGTCTTATTTTCGAAAAAATTCATCGGAAATTGGTACAGAGTTGCAAACTACTATACGAGCAATATCTACAACTGAGTACTGGAAAGTAGAAGGAGTTCCTAGTAAGCTTACATTATCATGGCGCGATTCGAGTGCTATTAGCAACTTATTGTTTACTCCTTCTATTGATTTTTTGACAATAGTAGGTTATAATGGAAGTCAATGGGTAGAAATTCCCTCCTATTATGATAGCACTTCCTTTTTAGGTGAATCTTCATCCTTACAAGCAGGATCTATTTCATCATTAAGTAATGTCGATTTGTCAAATTATCAAGCATACACAATTGGATCTAAGCAAGTTGCCTCTTGTTACCCTTTAATTTCATCGTCAGGAATTATTAAAACATGGAATGGGTCTTGGTCCCCTGATGCACCTACTATTAACGATCCAGTGATTATTAATGCTAATTACACAGGAAATTTATCATGTTTTTCAATTGTTTTAAATGCTAATATTACATTAGATAATGATCATAAGCTAGATGTTGTGGACGGATTTACAGGAACTGCAAAAGTAATTATGTCCTCAGAAGCTAGTTTATTACAACGAAATAGTACTGCCACAGCTCCTACAATTGTGCTGATCAAAATTACCAATCCTATGCGTCGTTATGATTATGTGTTTTTAAGTAGTCCTATTAATAATACAACAACTTTTTTCTCGAATCTTCTGAATCCTCAAAATGTGGCTGTAGATGGCAATTTTGGCAGTAGACCACAATCTGCTTTTGAACAGTTGAGAACTTACAATGAAGCGGGATTATTGCCTATTGATGCAACGCCGCAAAACACTCCTGTAGGTAGGGGATTTTCAGCAACTGTTCGCAAACAAGAACCGTATTCTTTATCTAATGAAGATGAGGCTTGGTATGATGAAAAAAAATCTATCCACATAAAAACCGAAGGAGTTGCTAATAATGGACCAATTGCGGTAACCGTTCCGGCTAATGGATGGGTCAGAATAGGAAATCCTTATCCCTCACCTATAAATGCTAAAAAATTATTAGATGCAATGGGTCCTAATGTTAGGAAAACTCTTTATTACTGGAGCTTTAATAGTCCTAGAGGTTCGCTATCTGCAAACTCCTATAATAATAGTGATTTTGCAACATTTAATTATTCTGGGGGAGTTGCTGCATGTAAAGATTGCGAAGTGCCTACAGGAATTATCGCAACCATGCAATCTGTTTTAACTAAAGCATTGACTGACAAAGGAGAAACTACTTTCGATCTTACTAATTGTTTACGAGATTTAAACGGCAATACTAATTTTTATAGAAAAGCGAAATCGTCTGACCGCGGAAGTTATCGTTTAAACTTAACAGGTTCTTTGAAATCCTTTAGTCAAATTTTAGTAGCATACGATCCTATTAATGGAACTAAAGATTTTGATAATGGTTATGATGCACCACGCTTAACTGGAAGTAATTCTGAGATAAATTCATTAATTGAAAAAAGCAAGTATGTCATCCAAACTCGAGCAGCTTTTGAATATGGTGATCGAGTGCCATTACAAATAGATAAGCGAGTTGATGAAAGTTTTAAAATCAGTCTTGCAACAGTAGAAGGTGTTTTTGCTGATACACCTATTTATTTACATGATAAAACATTGGGTGTTTATCATAATTTAAGTAACGGTTCGTATGCATTTGTCCAGTCAACTGATGATTTATACCGATTTGAAATAGTTTATGAAGTTCAACTTAGCACAGAGAATTTTGATAAGAAGGAGACATTAGCTTTTATTAATGCAAAAGTATTTTCTGCGCAAGCAGTGGAAAATATTTCTGAAATTCTATTATACGATTTGACAGGAAGATTGATAAAAACTTATTCAGCTATTAATACCAAATTTTTTAGACAAGCTTTTAATGAGGTAAAAGGATTTTATATCGCAAAAATTAAACTTGAATCCGGTAAAATTATAACTCAGAAATTGTTAAATAATTAGACCACAAATATTTTATTAATTAGAAAATGTATTTTTAAGAGCATAACTTAACGAGGTCAAAATTTATAGTAGAGTTAAAAAGTAAGCTAAGCCGTAATACTTTAAATTTTAAAATGATCGCAAAAATAATTGCTTGACCGAAAACAACATTATTACAATCGAGTTTATTTATAATTCATCACAACATATAACATAATACAAAACAAACTTATGAAAATTATTTTATCCTACCTTTTTCTACAACTTATTCTATGGAATTCGACTACAATTCATGCGCAAATAGGTATTGGTACTATAACACCAAATGCTTCATCAGCACTCGATATTGTCTCAGAAACAAAAGGGCTTTTGATACCGAGATTAACCACGATACAAAAAGAGGCAATAAAACTTCCAGCGACAGGTTTAATGATATTTAACACTACTGTAAATGACTGTCAGATTAATGTGGGAACTCCAGAAATCCCAAAATGGACTGGGATGAAAAGTCAAGAAGGGACAACTGCTCTTTCTGTTACTCAAGGCAATTTAGTCAGCACTTCTTCTACAGTAGATGTACTAATTGAAGGTATGACTATCTCGCCACCTGCCGGCACTTATATGATTTTATTTGATGGTCAAATGTCAAGTAATAAATCATTTAGCACTGATCAGGGTGCTACGGGTGTGGATACATTATATACTCAATTGTTATCTTATCCTGGAGGTATGTCTCACGCTTTAGTTTTTGGTAATGATGAAGTATTGTCACCTGGTGTTTACGATGTATCAGGGGCTCCATCTATTGCAGGAAAACTTACATTGGATGGTAACGATGATCCAAATTCACTATTTATTATTCGAGGTACAGGTGCATTCACAACTGGAGCTAGCACGGTAGTAGAATTAATAAAAGGCGCAGATGCTAAAAATGTATTTTGGTTATCTGCTGGCGCAATGTCAACTGGTGCTGATACTACGATGAAAGGTACTATGATAGCTAATAGCAACGCAATCGCATTAGGGCCAAACACTAAGCTTGAGGGCAGGATGTTTTCAACCATTGGAGCATTAACCATGGGAGCTGGTTCCGTTGTTAGTAAACCTACTGGAATTTCTTCATCTATTGATTTAGGAGTCCTACAATCTTTTGCAATGTTTACTAAAAGTGGCGCCATCTCAGGCTGTGCTGGGTGCGCCGTTACAGGTGATGTAGGAACAGGAGCAGGAGCAGCAACTGATTTTAATGGAATCACTGGTACAGTGTTCCCTCCGGGCACAACAAGCGAACCTACAATAAAAACATACACCGTCTATAAAAAAGGCATTGAAGTACCGTATTCTAGTAGATCCTTTAATATGTCAAGTGCAGTTGTAAATCTTCAAGCTATGATTGTTGTGGCAGATGGAGATTCTATTGAAATTCGTTGGAAAGTTGATTCTGGTGATGCGACTATTGGCAATAGAACTTTATCATTACTTAGAACTTTTTAGCGAGATATTTATAAAAATTTTACACTAAACGCTGTGGTTGTTTCAAGCTGAATTAGTGAGAATAGCATTGATAGCTTTATTTATTCAATTAGTATGTTAAGGAAAGTAATCGTTTTAGATGCCCAAAAACGGCTGCAGAGGAGCCTCTTCTGAAGTTTTGGGACAAACTCTTTTCTCGCAGGGTTTTTTGGTATTGTGCTTTTACGTGTTTAAGCTACTATCAGGGGCAGGATAGTAAGAGATAAAATTGTTATTTTCTTTTCAGATTTAGTACATTTAAGTAATAGTAATTGTATAATGTCGTATTTTTAAATATAACAAAAAGAATTTAACAAGCTGATTTTTAGTTGTTTTTCCTAATATTAATGCTTTTGACTTTACGACTTTTAAACTTTCGACTTACTTATCTAGAACTATCTTTTGCTACTAAAGCCCAATACCACTTCATCTTAGAATTTAGTGTAATAGGCTATTGATTGTTTTTTTGAAGAGCTGAGAGCAGTCGAAACCCTTTTTACAAGGCTTATATAATCTCGACTAAAAGCCTGACCTGAGCGCAGATGAAGGGCTCGATTTGACGAGAAACAAAATAGTATATTTAAAATAAAATTGGTTTGACATCGTTATCGTTATCTTATCGTTCAAAGAAAATTGTTTTGAATAGCAGAGAATAAACATGTTTTGCAATCAATGATGTTGTTACATTGCATAACAACAACAATTCTTAGTGCAAATCAAATAAAGATTAAAAAGTAGAGAATATTTAAATGTAAATCAGCTGATGAGTTTGGTTAAATGAGTAATTTTAACCTGATGAAAAAAAATAATGAAAATTATATTGGACTTTTTATATCGGATGAAGATTCACTTTTAAGATCGCTCGTTCAACTTACTACTTCGATCGAAAGTGGGTCCTGGATATTTATTTCAGATGAAAGACCACGTAAAAAAGTGGAAGCGCTTTTTAAACGGGGTTTAATTGCTGTGAATGAAGAACAAATTCTACTTTCATCAGAATTTAAACTTCGTGAACAAGTGGTTCGGGCCAAGCCAGTAATTGAAGCATTAGCAGAAATAGTTAAAACAACAAAAAGTCATAATTTATTAATTTTTGTAGAGATGACATGGGCGGTTCGCACACCTTCTGGCGATATTTATCTTAGAGAGCTACAAGGTGCATTTCAAGATTTTCTCAATCAAAATCCGCAGCTAACTATTGTTTGTGTCTATAATGAGTCCATAATGCTTGATGATCAGTTATTGATTGGATTAGCATCACATCCGTTGATTTATGCAACGAATAAACTAAAAGTAAATCCCTATTATTTGCCACCGCAAATTCAAATACACAATCGCATACGGGAACGCTTTGATTATTTATTAGGTCATATTGATGAAAATCATAAAGCATTGTCATCTAAAAAGAATCATTCAACATTCGAGAAATCCTATTCTCAAGAAAGAACTTTATTGACAAGTATCTCTAAGAGTGACGAAGGTCGTTGGAAAATAAGATGTTTTGGAGAATTACGCATCTATCGAGAAAACGGTGAATTAATAAACTGGAATACAAAATCAGGTGCTACTAAAAAACTTAAAGCTGTTTTTGCCTACCTTTTAGTAAAAGGTAAAAAAGGAGCATCAGGAGAACAAATAGCTGATTTATTGTGGCCAGATGCTGAAACGACAGAAATAGCTATGAATCGTTTTTATCATTCCATTCGTTTTTTACGTCAAGTCCTTGGTGGCGATAGTACCCTTGGGAAAGATGATTCGTTTATTGTGAATCAAAATTCTATTTATTATCTGCAATTACCTTATGATAGTTGGATTGATTTGCCAATGTTTCGAGAATTATGTGTCAAAGGTAAAATGCATGCACAAAACGACGAATTAGAACAAGCAAAAATATGTTACACATCTGCCGAACGACTATATTCTGGACAATTATTTGACGATATACCTCTTAAATATACTGAAAATGGCGATGATGATTGGTGCTGGAGCAAACGTTTTTGGTACAAAGAAATGTATCAAAAGCTTCTTTATAGCTTAGCCTCCTTAAATAGAAAATTAGAGGAATATGCTACTGCTATCTCCTACGCAGATCGAGCTCTAGCCGAAGATCCTAATTTAGAAGAAGCGCATAAGGAAAAAATGCTAGCCTTAGCTTCTCTAAAACGTTATGATGCTTTAAATAGACAATTTAAAGTGTACACTGAATCTTTGAAAAAATTTAATTTAGGAGCACCATCCACAGCTCTCAAAGATTTGTATAATGATTTACTTCGTAATACCAAATACTAAAATCATATCAATATTTACTTTGCGTCTTGTTTTCGCCTAATTTTTGTTTATGTATTCAATACAATATTGATAATTTTATAATGTTATCCGTTTTTTTTCAAACGAATAATAATGAACTATATAATTTTATTTTAGTAATTAGTAAAATTTGTTTAAAAACCAAAGACAAACCAAAGAAACTGCTTTTATGTTTGTTGTATAATTTTAAAATCTTTAATTATGCAAGCACCTTCAGGTTGTCCATTTATGAATAAGGAAGAGTTCAATCCCTTTGATTTATCAAATCCATTTCCACAATACAAAGAATTTAGAGAAGAGAAGCCTGTTTTTTTTAGTAAAGAATTAGGGTATTATGTTGTTTCTAGATATGAAGATGTAAAAGCAGTATTTAGTAATTGGAAAACATATACCTCGCAGAATGCGCAATCTCCTTTTAAGCCTATTTCACCTGTTGCTAAGGCACTTATGGAAGAGCAAGGACTTGTAGGCCTTTCTGGATTATCGGGACGAATTCCGCCAGATCATACTAGAATTCGCCGTATTGTTAGCATGGCATTTAGCTTAAAGCGAATTAAAAAATTAGAACCTAAAATAAGAGATCTTGCGATTGAAATGATCACTAAATTTAAAGACGATGGCGAAGCAGAAATTGTAAAGCAATTAGCTTATGATTTACCAGCATTAGTTATTTTTATGTTACTCGGCGTCCCTGAAAATGACGTGCAAAAAGTAAAGAGTTGGGCAGAAAGCCGCTTACTAATGACGTGGGGAAATTTATCTGATGAAGATCAATTAATTCATGCACAAAACATGGTGAACTATTGGAACTACTGTCAAGAGATGGTCGCCTTGCGAAAAGTAAACCCTACTGATGATTTACCGGGAGATTTAATTCGATTACAAGAGGAAGGACACGAAATAACCGATCATGAAATTGCCACTATATGTTACAGTCAGTTGTTTGCAGGTCACGAAACTACAACAACATTAATCACAAATGGCACTAGAGAATTGTTAGCACACCCAGAAAGTTGGAAAGCAATTTGCGAGCATCCAGAACTTATACCAAACGCAATTGAAGAGGTTTTGAGATATTCGCCATCTATAGTTTCTTGGCGACGACGCGCTTTAGAAGACAGTGTAATAGGCGGTGTAGAAATTCCTGCTAATTCAAATCTTTTATTGTTGATGGGCTCTGCTAATAGAGATGAAAGTAATTTTGAAGACGGTGAGCAATTTGATATTCAGCGAGAAAATTCTAAAGATCATCTCTCTTTTGGTTACGGAATCCACTTTTGTTTGGGTTCGCCATTAGCCAAATTAGAATTTAAAACGGTACTAGAAGAACTGACAAGATTAGTTCCAACAATGAAATTGAAAGAAAATCAAGAATTCAAGTTTGCAGAAAATACCTCTTTTAGAGCTCCAACTGCATTAGAAGTAAAGTGGTAATTATAAAAAAACAATAAAAAGACAGTTATGAAATATACGTTATTTTTTAAGGAAGCAACACCAGAAGAGTACATTTTACTGGGAGGAAAAGGAGCTAGTTTAGCGAGTATGAGTGCAGCAGATTTTCCTGTACCAATGGGTTTTTCTGTTACTACACATGCTTACTCTAAATTTTTAGAAGAAGGTAAATTATTAGATATTATTTTAGAAAAAGTAAGTTGCATCGATTGTGCAAACACGGATGAATTGGAGTCTAATTCTGCTGAAATCCGTCAGTTAATTTTGGATAAACCGCTTCCGAATGATGTGGAAATTGCCATAAAAGATGCTTATAAACAACTTTGTGAAAAGGCTGGAATGCCAAATGCTTTACCAGTTGCGGTTCGTTCAAGTGCTACTGCAGAGGATTTACCAGATGCAAGTTTTGCGGGTCAACAAGATACGTACTTGTGGATTGTAGGTGAGGACGAAGTGCTGAAAAATGTGCGCAAATGCTGGGCAAGTTTATTTACAGCAAGAGCCATTAACTACCGTAAAAATCAAAATATTGATGAAACGGAATTGCTGATGAGTGTGGTGATTCAAAAAATGGTGAATGCCCGTACTGCAGGAGTTGCAATGACGATGAATCCAATTAACGGCGACCGATCTAAAATTGTGATTGACTCTTCGTGGGGTTTAGGTGAGGCTGTTGTTTCTGGCGAAGTTACACCGGATAATTTCCTTGTAGACAAAATAATGTTACAAATAATTGTTTCAAACATCCAAGAAAAAAATATTGAGCACGTACCAGATATGGTTAATAAATGTGTGATTATAAGAGAAATTGAGGCAGAAAGAGCTAAAGAGCCAAGTTTAACCGAAGATGAAGTAATTGAAATTTGTAAAATTTCAAAAATTATTGAAAAGCATTATAAATGTCCGCAAGATATTGAGTGGGCAATAGATGCTGATCTTCCAGAGGGCGAGAATGTAACCTTGCTGCAAAGCAGACCAGAAACAGTGTGGTCTCAAAAAACAATCGAACGAAAAGCGCTTACGGGAATGGAGGGTATCATTGATACGCTTATGAATCCGATAGGTACAAAAAAATAAAATTGCTATTAACAAACCAAAAATATAAAAATTATGTCAACAAAAGCATTTATTAGTCCTTATGACCATAAAGCACCTGAAGGCGCTGAAGGCTGGAAAGAATTGTATCCATATTACATGACTTTTCATGATAATTTGAAAGAAAACGAAGAGGGGAAATTTTTCTTTTGTGATTCACAACACTGGCCAAATGTTTTCAAACCATTTGATGCGCTAACAGTAGAGTTTTCTGTAAAATGTTTAGGACAATATAATACCAGACAATGGTTAATCCCGCCAGCAAACGGTATCGATTTTAAAATTCACAATGGCTATTGCTATATGAGTCCCGTTGAGGTTGATCCTTCACTAATAGCTGATCGAGTGCCGCAATTTATGGAACGCGCAGGATTTTATTTTCAAAATTGGGATAGTTTATTGGAAAATTGGCACAAAAAAGTCAAAGGAGTTATTGATGAAATGGAGGCTATAAATTTTGAACAGTTGCCAGAGGTGATTGATATCGAATGGGTTAAAAACGGAGTTGGATTAGATCCTACCTATCACATGATTCAGAATTATGATAAAATGATAGACCTTTGTTATAAGATTTGGATGTATCACTTCGAATTTTTAAATCTTGGTTACGCTGCTTACTTAGATTTCTTTGGTTTTTGTAAAGAAACTTTCCCTGGAATTCCTGATTTATCTGTTGCCAAAATGGTTCAAGGTGTAGAGGTAGATTTATTTCGCCCTGACGAAGAGTTGCAAAAATTGGCTAAACTAGCGGTAAAATTTGGTCTTAACGATATTCTGAAAAACAACGGATTAGACAAAGCACTTCAAATCATGGAAACTTCTACGGAAGGAAAAGAGTGGATTGCTGCTTGGGAAGGTGCAAAATACCCATGGTTTAATTTTACTATCGGAAATGGATTTTATTCAAGCGATAAATACTGGATTGACCATTTAGATATTCCATTCGAATACATAAAAAGCTACACAGAAAGACTTGAAAAAGGAGAAACAATAGATCGTCCTACGGCAAAAATTGCAGCCGAAAGAGATCGTATTACTGAAGAGTACCGCGATTCATTGCCGGGCGAAGATGCACAAAATGCCTTCGACCAAAAATTAGGATTGGCACGTGTGGTTTTCCCTTACGTTGAAAATCATAACTTTTATATAGAGCATTGGTCAATGTGTGTTTTTTGGAGAAAAATGCGCGAGTTGAGTGCTGTTTTTGTTAAAGAAGGCTTTTACGAAAATATTGAGGATATGTTCTACTTCCGTAGAGAAGAAATCCACCAATTATTATTTGATTATGGTCGTGGTTGGGCAATGGGTGTACCGGCAATTGGACCTGACTACTTACCAGCTGAAATTGCTAGAAGAAAGAAAATAATAGATGCTTTAGCGACTGCTCCACCAGAACCTGCTTTCAACAAACCACCAGAAATAGTTACGGAACCTTTTACAATCATGCTTTGGGGAATCACTTCAGAAAGTGTTCAAGGATGGTTATCCAGTGAAGATACGGGTAATAAACTAAAAGGAATGGCTGCTTCTCCTGGAAAAGTAGAAGGTATTGCAAGAATTATAAACAGTGCAGAAGAACTTCGTGATTTACAAGATGGGGAAATAATGGTGACAAGAGTTACAGCACCAAGTTGGGCTCCTGTTTTTGGAAAAATTAAAGCCACAGTAACTGATATTGGGGGAATGATGTCTCACGCGGCGATTGTTTGTAGAGAATATGGTTTACCTGCCGTAACTGGAACTGGAAATGCAAGTACTAAAATTAAAACTGGAGATAGGATTCGCGTAGATGGCGGTGCTGGAACTGTTGAAATTTTATCCTAAATACGTTTTCAAAAATGCTACAAATTGCAGCAAAAATAATGAAGTCATTCACTAAAAGTTAAAAATTTAAGCTAAATGCAAACAGTGATAAACAACGCGGCTAAAACGCATAAACTAGTTTTTCAAGCCGCTGAAAAATACATGAGGGTAAGAAAAAACGATGTTCATATCCCTATTTCCTATTATTATGCCATGCTTTTAGCTGATGCTTATCCAGCAGCTGATAGAGAACTCGTAGCGGTTGCCATCATTTTACATGATATAGGCTGGTATTCTATTGATGAAGATGATATTTTTAAGAAAGGATTTCAATCGGAGAATTTTATGCAAAGCGATGTTCGTTACCTGCACGAATCAGAAGGAGTTCGGTTATCTCAACCTTTGTTGAAAGATTTAGGCTATGATGATACATTTATTGAAAAAGTGATTACAATAATTGACGGACACGATACACGCGGTTTTGCTAAATCACTAGAGGACGAAATTGTACGTGATGCGGATAAGTTATGGAGATTTACCGTTGCCGGTGTAAGCGTTGCCTGCGATTGGTTTAAGCAAACACCAGGAAAGTATTGTGCGCGATTAGGTACAGATATTATCCCGCAATTGCATCTTAAAGAATCAAAGGAAATGGCAGAAGCAGACCTAAAAGCAACTGAAATAATGTTACAAGCTGATACACTTTAGATATGGAAAATTTTATAAATGGAAAATGGACAAAACCGCAATCAGGAAATTATGGAAATGTTTCTAACCCTGTAACGGGCGAAGTTTTTGATAAAGTACCTCATAGCAATTTAGATGATGTCAATGCTGTAATGGAAGCTGCTCACGAAGCTTTTAAAAAATGGAAAAAAGTGCCTGTAGCGGAACGTGCTTTATTGCAACATAAAGGAGCACAATTAATGCGAGATCATGCTGATGAATTAGGAAATTTATTAGCGAATGAATTAGGTCGTCCCCTTGACGCTTGTATTCGCGAAATTACCAGAAGTGCTGATTTAACGGATTATTATGCAGAAGAAGGTTTGCGCCTTAAGGGCGAAATTCCATTGCATAATATTGAAGGCGAAAGAGTGATGGTAATTAGAGAACCTATTGGAGTAGTGATTTCTATTACTTCTTTTAATTACCCTATTGCGTTGCTAACCATGAAGTTAGGGGCCGCCTTAATAGCCGGTTGTACTATAGTTTCTAAACCTTCTGATGAAACACCATTATCAACAATGCGTCTTGCTGAATTGTTTTCGAAAGCGGGATATCCTCCGGGCGTATTTAATGTGATAACGGGTCGTGGCCGTGATATTGGTGATGCGATGGTGACTCATAAATACACCTCTAAAATTGCTTTTACAGGTGGAACAAGTACAGGACAACGCATTGGTGCTCTTGCTGCTCAACTGGGGAAAAGGTTCACCTTAGAATTAGGTGGTCAATCGCCGGTAATTGTTTGTGCAGATGCAAACTTAGATATTGCAGTTCCTGCTATTGTAAAACATACTTTTGCTAACAGCGGACAGTTTTGTTATCGGGTAAGTAGAATATATGTGCATCAGGATATTTACGACGAATATGTTGCTAGAATGACCGAAGAAACAAAAAAATTGACGGTTGGAAATCAGTTTTCAGGTTGTGATATGGGTCCTATTATAAGCCAAAAAATCTATAAAACCAGTGAAGAGCAAACTGCTGATGCAAAAGCAAAAGGAGCTACTATAACTACCGGCGGAGAACGTCTGAAAGGAGCTGAATTCGAAAAAGGATGGTTTTTTCCACCTACTATAATTGCTGATGCCAATCACAGTATGGAAATCATGAGGGAAGAAACTTTTGGACCTGTAGCTGCAATTATGAAGTTTAAGACTAATGAGGAAGCTATAGCACTGGCTAATGATTCGGATTATGGTTTAGCCGCTTATGTTTTTACTGGCGAATTAGGAACTGGATTGCGCATTGCTGAAGAACTCGAAGCAGGATCCGTATGGGTAAATAATATTCAACGTTCGTACCACGATGTACCTTTTGGAGGTGTCAAACAAAGTGGTGTTGGTAGAGAAAAAGGCCGCTACGGAATTGAATCGTACACAGAGCTAAAAACTATTTATTACAGCTATTAATGTTACGGGACAAAGACATAGCAGTTTGGCAAGCAGCCTGTCCATTTCTTGATGTTCGCAGCAACGATGAGCATACGTTGTTTTCTTATTATTGGGCTAAACAGCTATTGGACTTTTATCCTGATGCCAATCCTGATGTGGTTTTACCAGCTATTTTGTTGCACGACACGGGCTGGAAGAAAATCCCTCTCGAAAAAGTATTGGAATCCTTTGGTCCCTTGATGAAGTATCCTGAATTAAGAAGGCAACATGAGTTAGAAGGCGTTGCAATTGCAAAAAACATTCTTTCAGAATTAGGATATACTGATGATTTAATTGTTCAAATATGCGATATAATTGACGGACATGATACCACAATCCAAGCAAAATCTTTAAATGATTCGCTTGTTAAAGACAGTGATAAGTTGTGGCGTTTTACGCGTCACGGAAACGAAACAATTCAGTCTTGGTTTTCAAAATCATTAAGTGAAGTGCATGAAATTTTACGCAAGCAATTTGATACCTTGTTAACCGATAAAGGAAAATTATTCGCTACACAAATGTTAGAAATTGCAGAATTGAAAGAAAATCTAAATAAATATATACCTTATGGATCCTCTAAAAGATAAAGTTGTTATTGTCACCGGCGCTGGTGGCGGATTAGGTAAGGCTTTCGCTCAAGCTTTCGCAAAAGCGGGAGCAAAAGTAGCTGTTGCAGATATCAACGCCGATGGAGCAGTACAAACTGCTAAAGAAATTGATGGTAGCATCGCTGTTACCGTTGATGTAACTTCAGAAGAATCTGTAAATGCGATGGCTCAAAAAGTGATGGATAGCTTCGGACGAATTGATATTTTAATAAATAATGCAGCTATTTATGCTGGAATACAACGCAAACCATTCTATGAACTTTCTGAAAAAGAATGGGATTTAGTTATGGACGTGAATTTAAAAGGAACTTGGATGGCAAGTAAAGCGGTCTTTCCTTTTATGAAAGCACAAGGCGGTGGTAAAATTATAAATATCTCGTCAGCAACCGTCATGAGTGGTTCGCCTCAATGGTCACATTATGTGGCTTCCAAAGGCGGTGTTATTGGTCTTACTCGGAGCATGGCAAGAGAAGTGGGTGACTTTAATATTAATGTAAATAATATTGCACCTGGCTTTACATTGACCGAAGCTAGTTTATCCTTGATGGATAATGCTAAAGAATACGGAGTGCAACGTGGCGCTATAAAAAGAGGTTCTACCGCAGATGATATTGTGGGAACGGCTCTTTATCTAGCTTCAAGTGCCTCTGATTTTGTAACCGGGCAAACTATTGTGGTTGACGGTGGAAAACAATTTATATAACTAATAAAAATTAAAATTATGCCAAAAGTAATTTATATCGAAGCAGAAGGAAAAACACATGAAATTGAGCTTCCTTTAGGAGCAACTTTTATGGAAGGAGCTGTTCAAAATGATGTTAAGGGAATTATTGCTGAATGTGGTGGCTCTTGCATGTGTGCAACTTGCCATGTTTATGTTGATGATGCGTTTTTAGATTTACTTCCAGAAATGGAAGAGGAAGAAGACGAAATGCTTGAGGGCACAACTGCTGAACGAACTGCAAACAGTCGGTTAGGATGTCAAGTAAGAGCCTCAAAAACTTTAGACGGAATAATTTTAAGAATACCAAAAGAGAAATGAAAAAGCGAGTTGTCATAATAGGTGCGGGACACGGTGGTGTTCAGGCAGCTTCTACTTTTAGGGAAGAAGGTTTTGAAGGCGAAATTATCATGATTTCTGACGAATTAGATGCGCCTTATCAAAAACCACCTCTATCAAAGGGTTATTTGCAAGGAAAGCAAAATGCACAGGCGATTTTATTCCGATCTGAAAATTATTATAATGACAACGCAATAGATTTAAAATTGGGTGTTCGTGTGGCAAAAATTCATTCAGAAAAGAATGAGATACAACTTTCCGATGGTGCAGCTATAAAATACGATTATCTTATTATTGCCACAGGAGCGTGTAATAGACGTCTTCGTTTTAACGGACAAATGGCTGAAAATGTGTACTATTTACGCAATTTTTCAGATGCCAAAATGATAGAAGAAAAAATTAATCCTGCTCAGCATATTGTGATTATTGGAGGAGGTTTTATCGGTCTTGAACTGGCGGCTTTAGCGGTAGAAAAAAATAAAAAAGTTACGGTAATTGAAACCGAAGACCGACTCATGAAAAGGGTTTTACCCGAAGCATTATCGAAAGTTTTTTATGAAACGCATGTAGCACATGGTGTCGAAATGATTCTTGGTGTTTCTGTAGTGAATATTATTGATGGTAAAAAGATAAAATTAAGCAATGGAAATGAAATTGATGCCGATTTAATTTTAGCGGGAATTGGCGTTATTGTGGAGTCGGAACTGACTGAAAATTCTGGGGTGTTGTTTGATAACGGAATTGTAGTTAACCCGTTTCAGCAAACCAATATTGAAAATATTTACGCCATTGGCGACTGTGCAAATCACTATAATCCTTTTGCAAAGAAAAGTTTGCGATTAGAGTCCGTGCAAAATGCAGTCGATCAAGCTAAAGTTGCTGCGGCACATATTATTGATAAACCCTTTGAGTACAATACGGTTCCGTGGTTTTGGACCAATCAATACCATCTAAAATTACAAATGGCAGGTATCAGTTTTGGTTTTGATGAAGGAATAATTCGTCAATCGCCTAAACCAGAATGTTTTTCTGTGTACTATTTTAAAGAAGAAAAATTAATTGGCGTAGATTCCTTAAATCGTCCCGCAGACCACTTGAACGCTAGAAAGTTATTGACTGCTGGTATTTCTCCATCAAAAATGGAAGTTGCTGATTTTGAATTTAATTTGAATGGGTTGTTGGTTTAATTACCCTTTGAAAGCAATGTTGTTAAAAAAGGAGAAACAAATACTTTCTAATAATAACCTGTTTTTTGTAACTTTGTGAATTAGCTAAATATAAATTATGAATATTCCAAAATATCAGTTAAATGCAGAACAAGATTTAACTGTTTTTAATTTTGTTAGCGAAGGGCCAAAGGGTAGAGTTGTAAAATTAATTGAAATAAAAGAAACAAATTTAAAAGATTTTTACAATTTAGCATTTGGAGATAAAGATGAAAAAACTGGAAAAATAAATGACGCTATTGTTACAAATAATAATGATACTGAAAAAGTTTTAGCAACAGTTGTTTCAGCTGTTTATGCTTTTACAAATATAAATCCGGAAGCATGGGTTTACGCAACTGGAAGTACAGAATCAAGAACAAGATTATACAGAATGGGAATAAATAAATTTTTGAGTGAAGTAGAAAATGATTTTGAAATTTATGGGGAATTAGGAAATAATTGGTGTGTCTATGAGAAAGGTACAGATTTTGAAGGTTTTGTAGTTAAAAGGAAAAATATTTAAAAAAAAAATAGTATGACATTAGAGGAATTGAATAAAAGAAAAACTCCGATTGTAATAATTGACAAATCTTTGGAAAAATACAAAAATATAGTTTTGTTTCCTGAAAAATTAGCTAGAGCAAATGATGTATTGAAAAGAATTGGATTACCAAAACTTCCTAAATAGAGCTACTATCTGCCAAAAGCATTTAGAATTAATGGCGACAACTTTGCTAATTCCAAATTATTCTGCGCTAAAATTTTTTTTATGGTCCGAAAGTTAATAATTACAAAGTCCGTCACTTGTTACAACTTTAGGACGTGAATTCTACCTATACTTTTATCCACGAATGAAACGAATCTGCACCAATTCAGTATTTTTAAAAACCTAATTTCAGTAATTTTTGAAAAACTCTCACAATTTCTAATAATCTAAATTCGTATTTTTAGTGAAATTCGTGGCAAAAATTTTTAAAAGTATTTCTTTACCATAAACTTCCATCATTCTTTCTGAATAATAGTATTCCTATATTGATTAGGCGAAAATCCAGTTTGCTTTTTGAACAATCTCGAAAAGTAGGCTGGGTCTTTAAAATTTAATAAGTAGGCTATTTCAGAAATAGAGTGCGAGGTGTACACTAAATACTTTTTAGCTTCAGTAATACTATAATCGTGTATAACTTGCAATGCTGATTTTTGCACTAATGCGTTGCAAACTCGATTGAGGTGTACAGGTGTTATTCGTAAGTCATCCGCGTATTCTTTGACAAGTTTAGTTTTAGGTAATGTTTTTTTTATACCTTTTTGAAAAGCATGAAAATACGTTAATGTTCTGTTGTTTGGGCCTTTATTTTCATTTTCAAATGTGTTTAAGTTATGCAGTTCAATAAAAAATAATTGAAATAAAGATTGTAAGCACAATTGCTTATATTGTTTGTTTTCGGCTATTTCATTTACTATTTTGTTTTTTAAAAACAGTAAATCATTTAATATATCATTGTTTTCTTTGGTAAAACTATATTGTTTTACTTTATTTAATTCTAATAATATCAAAGGCGAATTAGCAAATATTGTTTCAATAAAATGGTCGGATATCGTAAGCACTTCCCCAATCACATCTGACTGAAATTCAAATCCATGGAACGTATTTGTTGGGATAATTAAAATACAAGGAGCTTCTAATTTTATTTTATTATTATCTTGAATTAGCAATCCTTCACCAGCAGATATTATAAATATTTGGAATAAATCAGTATGAAGATGCTCATTTATCTCCCAATTATAAAGTTTGCTTCTTGTCGCTAATAATTCATGATGAACAAAGTTTCCTAGCTCATGTGAGTTATTGTCGCCATACAATCCTTTGTAATTAAGAAGGTTTTTTTTCATTTCGTTTTTTCTTAAAGCAATACTACTTATTTTTTTTGACTAAAAATAGTAAATTGTTCGTTTTGTGCAAGTATGTTTGTTTTTAATCCAAATGTAAACGGCAGAATTCCACTAAATTTGTAACAGTAGATTTTCATAAATTATAAAAAGCAATAGTATGATAGAAAGTAACGATTCATTATTAGATATTGAAGTGCAGCCGTCAAAGTTAGACATTGGTTATACTTCTACGATTTTACGTTCTCCAACAAAGCCAATGATACTTTTGAAAAAGTCTATTGCCGAACGTACAAGTCCGTTATTTCATGACTTTAATTTGGGTATTTTAGACCATGATTTAACCAAGAATTCGATTAGAAACGGAGAGCCGATTGGAGAAAGAATAGTGGTACACGGAACCGTTAGAAATGAAAAAGGAGAGCCTATTCCTAATACAATTCTAGAAATTTGGCAAGCCAACGCAGCGGGTCGTTATGTACACAAAATAGACCAACACAATGCTCCGTTAGACCCTAATTTTTTAGGAACAGGACGGTGTAGAACCGATGAACACGGCAATTATAAATTTTATACGATAAAACCAGGGGCTTATCCTTGGGGAAATCACCACAATGCTTGGAGACCTAACCACATTCATTTTTCGCTCTTTGGAAACCAAATTATAAGCCGTTTGGTAACACAAATGTATTTTCCGGGCGATCCTTTATTAGAATATGACCCTATTTATAAAGCTGTAAAAGCGAAAGGTCGCGAATTGTTAATTTCAAAGTTTGATTTAGAGATTACCGAACCAAATTACGCTTTGGGATATCGTTTTGATATTGTATTAAGAGGAAGTCAAGCAACACCATTCGAAAATAGATAAGAAATTATGAGCGCAAAAATGTTACAAACACCGTCACAAACTGTAGGACCTTATTTTGCTTATGGACTTACTCCAAAACAATATGGTTATGATTTTAAAAATTTGAGTACAAATATTTTAGAATCTGTTCCTGAAGGAAAAGAAATTATCACAATTAAAGGGAAAATATTTGATGGAGAAAATAAAGTAATTCCAGATGCTATGATAGAATTATGGCAAAACGACGGAGAGCATAATTTTTTTGGTAGATTTGGTACTGGTTCAGAGAGCGATAGTCACTTTGCTTTTCAAACCATAAAACCAAATTCAGTTGATGGACAAGCCCCTTTTGTTACTTTGATAGTCTTCATGCGAGGACAATTGATTCACTCGTACACTCGTGTTTATTTTTCAGATGAAACAGAATTAAACAGGCAAGATTTTGTTTTAAATTCAGTTCCAGCAGAAAGACAACAGACAATTATTGCTCAAAAGAAAGGCTCTTGCTATGTATTTAATATTTACATGCAAGGCAAAAACGAAACTGTATTTTTTGAAATCTAAAATATTCGTTCTATTTTAATTATTTACTATGAGTTTATATTCCCAATTGTTTTATTCTAATGAAATTCAGGAATTGTTTACCGATTCACAATCGATTCGTAAAATGTTACAAGTTGAATCGGCATTGGCGCAAGCACAAGCTCATAACAATTTGTTTGCAAAATCGATTTCAGATGCTATATCGGCTGTTTGTTCCAATGGAGAAATTGATATTGACCAATTGAAAAATGACATTCCATTAGGCGGAAGTGCAGCTATTCCTTTAGTAAAACAATTGACGCGAAAAGTGGCTTTCGTTAATGAAGAAGCGGCGAAATATGTTCATTTTGGTGCCACAAGTCAAGATATTGTTGATACGGCTTTAGTATTGCAAATTCAAGAATTTTTAACTTGGATTAATGCAAAAACTATTGTTTTAGAAAAACAATTAGTTGCGCTAACAAGAGAACACCAAAAAACAATTATGATAGGTCGAACGTTGTTGCAACATGCTAAACCAACGACTTTTGGTTATAAAACCGCAGCATGGTTAACCGCAATTTCAAGAAGTAAGGAGCGAATACTTGAAGTTCAAAAAAGAGTTGAAGTAGTGCAGTTATCTGGCGCGGTAGGAAATGGAAATCAAGCGATATCCACTCGAATCCAGGACGAATTTGCTCAAATTTTGAATTTAAAGACAGGTTTTTCTTGGCATTCAAATCGTGATAATTTTGCTGAATTAGGAAGCGTTTTAAGTATTTTGGGAGGAGGTTTAGGCAAGATTGCTAAAGATATTTCTTTGCTTATGCAAACTGAAGTAGCTGAAGTTTTTGAAGGTGCTGCTGAAGGAAAAGGCGGTTCTAGTACGATGCCTCATAAAAGAAATCCAGTGGTTTGTGCTGCCATTTTAGCAAATACCAATAGACTACCTCATTTAGCCGCAACATTACTTTCGGCTTTACCGCAAGAACATGAACGTTCCGTAGGTTTGTGGCATTCTGAATGGGAAGTTTTAGTTGAAATCATGCAACTTACAGCGGGTTCAGTCGAAAAAAGCATCGCTTTATTAGCTGGATTAGAAGTGAATAAAGACAGAATGCTTGCCAATTTAGAATTGACTAACGGACTTATTTATGCTGAAAATGTAAGTTTGGCTTTAACCAAAAAAATAGGAAAAGCTGCTTCGCATGAATTGATAGAAAAAGCTTGTAAAAAGGCTATCATTGAAAATCGGCATTTAAAATCAATTATTCTTGAGCTAAATACAGACCTTTCAGATATAGACGATTTATTTAATCCTAAAAATTCGATTGGATTAAGTATAGAATTAATAAATCAACTTTTAGAAAAATACTAAATTTTTGGGCTTAAATAATCAGCCGAACGACAAAATATAAAATGAAAACAAACTATAAATTATCAGGAACGCCGAACAGTCCGGTTTTAGTTTTTTCTAATTCATTAGGAACTGACATGAGCATGTGGGATGAAGTAATTCACCATTTGTTGCCTTATTTCCAAATATTGCAATATGATACGCGTGGTCTTGGCAAAAGCCAAATTACAACAGAGCCTTACACCATCCAATTATTAGGTCAAGATGTGATTGATTTATTAGATACTTTGAATATAGAAAAAGCTCATTTTTGTGGACTCTCGATGGGCGGCTTAATAGGGCAATGGTTGGCAATCCATCATTCTGAACGTTTTCCAAAAATAATTTTGTCCAATACCGCTGCTAAAATTGGGAATGCCGAAGGTTGGAATTCTCGAATAGAAACCATCCAAAAATCAGGATTAGAATTTATTGCAGCCGCTACAATGGAGTGCTGGTTTACTGCTGATTTTATAGCTAAAAACGCAAAGCGTGTCGCCGAAACGCATCAAATGTTTATTGCTACCGATGTTTTAGGTTACTCAAACTGTTGCGAAGCCATTAGAGATGCTGATTTTACAGAAGATTTACATAAAATAAAATCAAAAATTTTAGTTATTGCAGGAAATGAAGATACAGTAACTACAATTGAAGACGCAGAATTTTTAGTAAATAAAATTCCGGAATCGGCGATCAGTATTCTTCCCGCGAGACATTTATCATCCACAGAATTACCAGAAAAATTCGCTAAAGTTTTAATTGAATTTATTGTGGGTGAATCAACTTTCGATAAAGGAATGCATGTTAGACGCACTGTTTTAGGGAATGTACATGTGGATAAGGCGAGCCAAAATATAAATGAATTTAATGGCGAGTTCCAAGAATTTATTTCCAATTATGCTTGGGGTGAAATTTGGACACGTCCCGGATTATCAAAACACAATAGGAGCTTAATTACTATCGCAATGCTGATTGCTTTGAATCGAAAAGCAGAGTTGCAAATGCACATAAAAGCCGCTTTTAATAATGGTGTTTCCAAAGCTGAAATTAAAGAGGTACTCATGCAATCTGCATTATATTGTGGTTTACCAGCTGCTAATGATGCGATTCATACTGCAGAAGATGTTTTTAAAGAAATGAAAATTTAAAGTATAAAGAAATGATAAAAATTAAAACACAAGTTGGAATTATTGGCGCAGGACCTGCAGGATTGACATTAGCAAACTGGTTAAGAAAGCAAGGGATTTCAGCTGTAATTTTAGAAAACCGCAGTAGAGCTTATATTGAATCCAGAGTTCGTGCGGGTTTATTAGAGCAAAACACAGTAGATATCTTAGAAAATTTAGGAATTGCTGATAGACTTAAAAAAGAAGGATTGCGACACGAAGGTGTAAATTTAAGCTTTAATGGAGATCGTATTCGAGTGCCTTTTGGAGAACTTACCGAAGGTCGGAATATAACTATTTACGGACAGCAAGAGGTGGTCAAAGACCTTACGAATGCTTGGCTTGATGGTAGAGGCGAATTATATTTTGAAGCCAACGCAACTAAAATTGAAGACATTGAATCAGATAATCCCAAAATTTATTTTGAACATGGAGGCGAAGAATCCGTTTTAGAATGTGATTTCGTTGCTGCGTGTGATGGTTTTCACGGTTTGGGTCGCAAAACAATGCCAAAGGATTCGTATAATGAGTTTACGGTAACGTATCCTTTTAGTTGGTTGGGAATATTAGCGAATGTTGCTCCTTCATCGGAGGAATTAATTTATGCGTATCACGAAAATGGATTTGCATTAAGCAGTTCTCGTTCGGAATCTGTCAGTCGACTTTACATTCAATGTAAAAATGATGACAAAGTAGAAAACTGGACCGACGATCAAATTTGGGACGAACTCGAAATACGTTTGGGAACGCCAGGTTGGGAACTAAAAAGAGGTCCTATTTTTGAAAAAGGAATCACACCCATGCGAAGCTATTTTATTGATAATATGCAAAAAGGCAGATTATTTCTAGCAGGCGATGCAGCACATATTGTTCCGCCAACAGGGGGAAAAGGACTGAATTTGGCTATCGCTGATGTCAAACATTTAGTAGATGGATTTACGGCTTTTTATAAAGATGGAAACACAACTGAATTAGATTCATATTCAGAAACAGCTTTAAAAAGAATTTGGCGTGCCCAAGATTTCTCTAATTTTATGACCACTTTATTTCATAAACATGAAGAACATGGTTCATTTGGCTACCAATTGCAAAAAGCAAAATTTGATTATATCAAAAGATCGAAAGCATACAGAACAACTATATCTGAAAATTATGTAGGAATGCCATTTGAGGCTTTCGAATAATATTTTACACATTTGAAGAACATAATTTTATTTTAATTAGTACAACATAAAATGAAACAAGTACCTATAGTAGATTTACATACTGCCGCAGAAATGGTTAAAGAAGGAGATACATTACTTCAAGGAGGTTTTGGTATGACTGGAAATCCAGTTCATTTGATGCATGCACTCGCTGAAATTGGAACTAAAAACCTCACTTTTATAGGAAACAATACGGGCGAAGCAGGAATTGGTGGCGGTCGATTATTACGAAATGGCCAGATAAAAAAAATGATAGGTTCTTTTTTTACTTCTAATCCTGACGCAGTCAAAGCTGCTCAAACGGGAGCCGTAGATTATGAGCTATTACCGCAAGGAACACTAGCCGAAGCAATAAGAGCTGGCGGAGCAGGAATTGGAGGTTTTTACACACCTACTTCTGCGGGAACTTTAATTGCAACGGGAAGAGAAACGAAAATCATTGATGGCGAAGAACAGGTTTTTATTAAAGGAATTCGTGGTAATGTAGCTTTTATTCGTGCTTGGAGAGCAGATACCGCCGGGAATTTGCAATACAGAATGACCGAAAATAATTTCAACAAAGCGATGGCAACAGCGGCAGATTTAGTAATTGCCGAAGTAGAAGAAATTATTCCAGTTGGCGAAATATTACCTGAATTTGTTCATACTCCAGGTTGTTTTGTTGATTATTTAGTAGAAGCTAAAATTACACTAGAGGATTTGGGAAGTTCTGCATCAGTTTCTATTTCTAAAAAAGTGGATGAAAGCCGAATGAATATGGCAAGACGTGCTTTAAAAGAATTAAAAAAAGGAGATGTTGTCAATTTAGGAATTGGAATACCAACTCTAGTTGCAGATTTAATTACAGATGAACACGGAATAATTTTACATACTGAAAACGGTATGCTTGGCGTAGGACCCGTTCCTACTGATGGTGGTGGCGCTATGGATTATCCCGTAAATGCTGGAAAAATTCCAGTTACTGCACTCAAAGGAAGTAGTTATTTTGATAGTGCTGATTCCTTCGCTATGATTCGCGGCGGTCATGTCGATATTGCTATCATGGGAGGTTTAGAAGTTGATGAAGTTGCAGATTTAGCGAATTGGGCCGTTCCTGGAAAGCCTTTGTTGGGTGTTGGTGGTGCTATGGATTTAGCAAAAGGAGCAAAACGATTAATTATCACTATGACACATTCTAACCCCGATGGTTCTGCTAAAGTGGTTCCAAAATGTGTTTTACCGCTAACTGCTTCTGGAGTTGTCGATTTAATAATTACTGATCTGGCTGTTTTTTCGTTTATCGAAGGAAAGTTAACCCTAATCGAAATTATGCCGGGAAGTTCTCTCGAAGAAATACGGTCTAAAACAACTGCTCATTTTATTGAAAAACTAAATTAGTAAAAATATGAACCAATCCTATATAATAGATGCAATCCGAACTCCAATTGGGAGTTTTGGAGGAAGTTTATCCACTCTTAGAGCCGATGATTTAGCAGCTTTAACCATTCGAGAATTAGTAAAACGCAATCCAAATATACCTGTCGAAATGATTGACGAAGTGATTCTTGGAAATCACAATCAGGCAGGAGAAGACAATAGAAATGTGGCACGAATGGCTTCATTACTAGCAGGTTTACCATTTACTGTTCCTGCTCAAACGGTAAATCGTCTATGTGCTTCGGGAATGTCAGCTATTATTGATGCTTCAAGAAGTATCCAAGTTGGAGATGCTGATATCATGATTGCAGGCGGGATGGAACACATGACAAGAAGTCCTTGGGTGATTTCTAAAACTTCAAAACCTTTTGGAAATGATGCTCAAATGTATGATTCAAGTTTTGGATGGCGTTTTGTGAATCCAAAAATGCAATCCATGTACGGAACAGATCCTATGGGAGTTACTGCCGAAAACTTAGTAGAACTTTATAAAATAAGTAGAGAAGATCAGGATTTATTTGCTTTTCATTCACAACAGAAAGCATTTACAGCGCAGCAAAACGGTCGTTTGGCAGAAGAAATTATTCCAATTGAACTTATTGATAAAAAAGGAAATATTACAGTATTTGGTAAAGATGAATTTGTAAAGGGTAATACTACTCTTGAAAAACTAGCGACTTTAAGAGCCGCTTTCAAAAGAGAAAATGGAACAGTTACTGCAGGAAATTCTTCTGGATTGAATGATGGTTCGGCAGCTTTATACTTAGCTTCAGAAGAGGCGATAAAAAAATATAATTTAATTCCTAAAGCTAGAATTGTAGCTTCGGCAGTTGTGGGAGTTGAGCCTCGTTTAATGGGAATTGGCCCAGTAGGAGCGACTCAAAAAGCGCTTAAAAAAGCAGGACTTACATTAGATGATATTGATATTATAGAGTTAAATGAAGCCTTTGCAGCGCAATCGCTAGCGTGTTCTAGAGCTTTAGGTTTGGCAGATAATGACGTAAGAATTAATCCTAATGGTGGCGCTATTGCCTTTGGTCATCCACTTGGAATGTCTGGAACTCGCATTATTCAAACTGCTACTATCGAACTTCAAAAGCAAAATAAAAGATATGCACTTTGTACCATGTGCATTGGAGTAGGAATGGGTTATGCTGTTATTATTGAAAATGTGCATATTAGATAGAAATTGGCCGAAAGTCTTTCCAATACCGCAAATAAGACGTTGTATTGACGAATATAATAATCCTATGAAATTTATTAAGTTTAATAGGATTTTTTTAGCATTATTTAATAAAGCCATTCACATCCTAGTACTCTAATATTTGTAGGTTTTTGAATTAAACATAACCTTTTATTGCTACAATATTTAAGGAATACAAAGTAATATTATTTCACTATTTTTTTTTAAAGCCATTTCAATTGCTTTTTCAACAAGAGACTCCATTACTTTATAGCCTGTTTTATTAGGATGAACCCCATCAGCAGAGTAATTTATATTTAATCCTTGTTTTTCATCCACCATAGACGAATAATAATCGACATAGATTAAATCATTTTTGAAAGCGTAATTTTTAAGAAGTTCGTTTAAAGTTTTTATTTTTCTGACAGGTTCTTGATTGGGTTTCCATGGAAAATCAAAAGCTGGTAATACGGAACATAGGATGACTTTAATATGGTTTGCCTTTGCTAGTTCTATCATAGAGAAAATATTATCTCGAATCATTTCAATGCTGGAAGGACCAGTATTTCCCGCAATGTCATTAATTCCAGCTAATAGTACTACCGCTGTTGGCTGCAATGCAATAACATCAACTCTAAATCTAACAAGCATTTGAGGCGTTGTTTGTCCGCTGATTCCACGATTGATATAGGATTTTCCCAAAAAATAATCAGGGTCAATCACACTCCAAAATTCGGTGATAGAATCTCCCATAAATACAATTCTTTTTTCGCCAACAATAGGACGCTGCAGTTGCGCATTTTGAATTTCATATTTATTTAAATTAGCCCAATCTTGCGCTTGAATGTTGCCTGCCATAATGAAAAGTAGTAATTTATAATAATATTTAGATAAAAGTGAGATCATATGCATTTTGATAATTGTATAAAATGGTTCTCATGATTTTGCAAATCAAACATATCTAATGAATCAGTTGTAAAAACACTAATATATATTTTAATTTTCATTTGACTAATTATTTTACGTATAACGGCACTTTATTTTTACAATGTAGTAATTTGTATCACATATTCATTTCTGCGTAGAATTTTTCATTAAGTGAATTTTCTTTTATAGTGAGCGAAGTTCGATGATTAAAAGTAGAACGTTTTTATAGCATTATACGAGATACAATAGTAAATTATAATAATTTCAATACGTATTCGCAACATTGCAAACTTTACTTTTGGCAATCTAATTATAATTTAGCCAGTTGCATGAGAAAAGTTTTAATCCTTTAATGCCAGCAATTAAACAACAAAAAAATGATTAAAATTGTTTTTAAATTTTCGTTAAAAAATTACTATTTAGAAATCTTTACTTATTAATTAAACTAAATTTGAAGATAATACATAACAAAATCTCTTGTAAATTTTAGACAAAAAACAAATGTTTACCTCTTACTTTAATTTAAACTTAAAATAAATTATTATCACTACATTAAAAACTACAACATTATGAAAAGAAATGCAACAGCAGTATGGCAAGGTTCTCTAAAAGAAGGAAACGGAAAACTTACAACACAAAGCACAACGCTTAACGATACCCAGTATTCCTTTAAATCTCGATTTGAAGAAGGTGTTGGTACAAATCCAGAAGAATTAATAGCAGCGGCACATGCAGGATGTTTTACTATGCAATTATCAGCGTATTTAAGCGAGGAAGGTTTTGAAATTGAGAGTATTGAATCAAAATGTGATATAGATTTAGTAGATGGCGCTATCGTTACCTCTCACTTAACTATTTCGGCTAAAATAAAAGATATAACAGACGAAGTTTTTCAACAACACGTATCTAAAGCAGAAAAAAATTGTCCAATTTCAAAGGTTCTTAATGCAGCAATTTCAACAGCTGCCACTTTAGTTTCTTAATCAAATATAATTTATAAAAGGGGCTAGTTTTATTTAAAAAACTAGCCCTTTTTTTCTTTTCATTTTACTTTTTTTTAATCAAATAAATCAGAAGACAAGTATCGGTCGCCTCTATCACAAATAATGGCGACAATCACTCCGCAGTCTAACGTGCTTGCTATTTTAATTGCTGCAGCTACTGATCCACCGCTACTCATTCCAGCAAAAATTCCTTCTTCAAGTGCTAAACGTTTTGTCATGGCACGTGCTTCTTGTTCAGAAACTTCAATAAGCGTGTCTACTTTTGAGGCATCATAAATTTTTGGAAGGTACGCTGTTGGCCATTTTCTAATTCCGGGTATTTGTGAACCATCGCTGGGTTGTGCTCCTACAATTTGAATCGATGAGTTCATTTCTTTTAAGTAAGTGGAAGTTCCCACAATAGTTCCAGTTGTTCCCATAGCTGCTACAAAATGAGTAATAGTTCCATCAGTATCATTCCAAACTTCTGGACCTGTAGTTTTATAATGCGCCTTCCAGTTATCATCATTAGCAAACTGATTTAACATAATATAACCGCCTTCCGCCACTTTTTTATCTGCATAATCTCTTGAACCTATTATTCCTGTGCTTGCAGGTGTCAAAATAACAGTTGCGCCATAGGCTCGCATTGTTTGTGTACGCTCTTTTGTAGAATTCTCAGGAAGTATTAATTCAATTTCTATATCGAATAATTGTGCAATCATAGCCAGTGCAATACCTGTATTACCACTTGTGGCTTCAATTAATTTATCACCTTTCTTAATTTCTCCTCGATCTAAGGCAGATTTTATCATGTTGTAAGCCGCGCGGTCTTTTATACTTCCGCCAGGATTATTGCCTTCTAGTTTTAAAAAAAGTTTTACATTTTTATTTGGAACTAAATTTACTGATTCTACCATTGGAGTGTTACCAATTAGATCAACTATTTTTTGAGATATCATGTTAGTTTTTTTGATGTGTTTTAATCGCTACAACTTTATTATATGTAGTAGTTGAGCAGTTATATTTTTTTTATTGTCGCTAGAAAGAAATTTTTTTAGCAACAACAATACGAAGTATTAATGATGATTAAAAGATTACTGTAGATTACGGACGATAGTTTAAAACTGCAAACAAAGGTATTGAACTATTTTTAATTATTTATTTCGAAAGTAGAAAGGGGATGTGTTTATTTCATTAGTTTTCATTAAAATTGTTATTAATTTACTTCAAAAATATTTTCGCTTACTCAAACCGGATCATCAATTAAAAAATACATCAGTAGATCTAATTTATATTGCCATAAAAAAAATATTTATGAAGAAAAATACTTTTATCAGTGATCTCTCAAAAAAGGAATTTCCTATTGCAGATAAAATTTCTGCAAAAACAGTACGGGATCCTATTTTTACTTTAATCAAAATGGACTATCCAGATTTTGATGAAAATCAATTTCTCTCTATCACAGAACTTAATATGTATCGCGAGAAATATATTTCTAATTATCTGTCTGTTGAAATAAATGAGCTATCCAATCTAGAAAACAAGGTTATTGGATCGTTAAAAGAAGATGTTTCGTTGGTGAATTCTGTTGAAGATGAAATAGGATTTAGAACCTTTGGATAAAAAATAGCTGATAAAGTAGCAGCTTTTGGCGGAAGTTGGAAATTTATTATACTTTTTGGGATATTTATTTTGCTTTGGATTTTGGCTAATATTTATATTCTTGTCAACAAAGGGTTTGATCCCTATCCATTTATTTTATTGAATTTAATTCTGTCTTGTTTAGCAGCTCTTAAAGCTCCAGTGATCATGATGAGCCAAAATCGTCAAGAAGAGAAAGACCGGGAACGAGCAAAGAAGGATTATATGATTAATCTAAAATCAGAACTTGAAATTAGAATGCTTCATGAAAAATTAGATCATTTAATTATGCATCAACAAGAGGAGTTAATCGAAATTCAAAAAGTTCAAATCGACATGATGAATGATATTTTGACTAGAATGAAATAATAAAAATAAGTTTCAGCTTTCAGTAATGTTTGTAAATATAACCAGCTATCATAATTATTCCGTTTAAAATAGCGGAAGCAAAAATCAAATTTCTGAAGTTTTTATTATTTTGGATAAAACTTAAAGCTAAAATTCCTAAGAACAAAAAAGTGGTTAATAGTGCGGGGTACATTTTAAATGAACCAGAAAAATCGCCTTGACATAACAATACAAAACTGCGCTGAAAACCACAGCCTAAACATTCAATTCCAAAGAGTGTTTTGCTGAAACAAGGAAACATATATTTTTCTATATCCATTGTTTTTATTTTATACAATTTTACGCAATTTTAAGAACAATAGAAATAATAAATAAATAATTTTATTTGATTACTTTTGAATCTTAATATTCCAAAATGAAAAAAATTTTAATTTTTGTTGTTATAGTTGCTATTATAGCTGGATTATATCAGCAAGTAAATATTGAAATACATCTGTATATTAAAGTTTTTGCATTTATACTTTTTATGATTGGAATGATGCAGCTGAGTGCTAAAACGCCGAGTAAAAATCAAAATAAAGACGACGAAAATGTTTAATAAAGGAGATAAAGTTCTAGTACTTGACGAGGATATGAATGGTGTGGTATTATCTATAAAAGATAATCAAGTTACTATTGAAACTGCTGATGGCTTTGTAATGACTTTTGATGGTAAAGAATTACTTAAAGTTGACAACTCTAGCAATTTAATGGATTCTATAAGACGTATTAATATTGCTGAAATTGCCAAAGAAAAGGAAATTCCTAAAGCCCGTAGTTTTGTAAAAGAAAAGAAATCTAAACACGAAATTCCACCTCCTGAATTTGATTTACATATAGAAAAACTAGTACCTAATAAGCGCGGAATGTCTAATTATGATATTCTTACCTTACAAACCGATACCGCTAAACGCCATATTGAATTTGCGATTAGAAATAGGATTCCCAAAATTGTATTTATTCACGGTGTAGGTGAAGGCGTCTTAAAGTCGGAGTTAGACTTCTTACTTGGTCGCTATGATAACATTGATTTTAAAGAAGGAAACTATCAAAAATATGGTCAAGGGGCTACAGAAGTTTTTATTAAGCAAAGTGCTATGTAATTGTTTAGTCTCTGAAAAAAAGAAAGTCCTATTTCCAATGAATTTATAAACATTCATTTGAAATAAGACTTTTGTAGCAATTAGAAATTTTTATTCAATTTACAAGAATGAAGTCTGATTAATTTGTGGTTAATAATTCGCCATAGAGGTAATTATCACCTAAGAGAAAATCGCTATTTCCTTTCTTTAATTTTGCTTTTTTGATAACTATCGTATGCTTAAATGCATTGCCGTTAGCCGTTGTTGTCACCTCAATAATTCCTGATGCATTAATAACGCCTGCTGCGGCAATCCATTCTTCATTAACTAAAGGAGTCGCTGGAAATGTAGTATTACAAAAATAATCATCTGTCAACAAACCTGAGAATAATCTATAAGTTAGTTTGTTTTTAGTATCACTTATAAGTCCTGTACGTGGCGTATTTAATGGTGTAGCCGTATTTACAATTAAACTAGGATCGATGTCTAAGATAAGCGCTTCACTACTGTTTTTATCATATAATCGTTTAGACGTAGGACATTGTTTCAATACTTTAGTAAAATTAAAAGGCAACGCTGTTGTGCTGATCACATAGTCGCCAAAGATAAAAGTTTCATAAACTTGTGTCCCATTCGTTTTGCTAAAAGTGATGTTTCTAAAGGTTATATTGTGGTTGTAACCTGTAATTTTAGAGCTATTATCTGCTTCATTATTTGTTTTTACTGCGGTGGTATTAATAATGATTTTTCCACCTGTTGCGGTCCATTGATCTGTAACTACAGGATTTGCTGGTGGAATCAATTCACAAATAGTAGCTGAAGCCACTAGATTATTAAAAAAGCGATAGACAACTCGATTTGATCCAGTGATGTCAAGAGTTTGAGAAAGTGTTTCTGTTGGAAATGTAATGTTACTTGTTTCAAAAATAAGCGCTTCATTCTCTTTAATTTTGTACAAAAGTGAATTTGAATTACATTTTTGAATTTTTACAGTATCAAAACTTATATTTTCTTGCGTAAGATCTCCATCATCGCAAGCATTTATAAACAATGCGAAAATTACTAAACTTATTATTTTTTTCATTTTTATCAAATTTCAAACAAAAATAGAATTTTTAATTTGTTCTCAATAGTTTCCAGTTTAAAAAACCTCCATTTAAAATTAATTACAATTTTAAATTTTTTCATCTTCAGAAATTCAAAATATTTTTATGATGTAGTACGCATTCTCAAAGCCAACTGAAAAGAGTATCTTTGCATCAATTTAAAACGATTTATGCCAGTTAATAAATATTATTCGGCTGCTTTTTTAGCATTTGTCATTTGGGGTTTTTTTAGTTTTGCTTTAAAACCATTACACCATTATCCCTCATTAGATATTTTATTTTACCGCGTTTTTTTAAGCGTAATCACAATGATTTTGATCAATTTGATTTTTAGAAGAAGTGTGATAAGAAGAGATTTTACTTATTTTAAAAATAGTTCCTTGAAACAGAAAAGAAATATAGCGATATTGACAGTAGGAGGTGGGCTATTTCTTATCTCTAATTGGTTTGTTTTTATATATGTTGTGAACCATGTTAGTGTAAAGGCCGCTTCTTTAGCGTATTTGATCTGTCCTATTCTCACAACAGTTTTTGCTTATTTTCTTTTAAAAGAAAAGCTTAGTATTTGGCAGTGGAGTGCTGTAATAATTAGTTTGTTTAGCTGTATTTTACTATCATTTGGTCATTTTCAAGATATTTTCTTTAGTCTTGTGGTTGCTGCAACATACGCTATGTATTTAGTGAGTCAAAGAAAAAACAGCCAAATGGATAAATTTTTGGTCCTCACTATTCAATTGCTTTTTGCAGCCTTGGTTTTACTTCCATTTTATCCTAATTACAGTGGTGCAATCCCCGCTGAACCTCTATTTTATAGTTGCATGTTTTTTATAGTTATATTTTTTACAATTATTCCACTGTTTTTAAATCTTTACGCGCTCAAGGGTATTAATTCTTCAGCAGTTGGAATTATGATTTACATCAATCCCATAATTACTTTTATAATTGCAATTTTATACTATAATGAGCAAGTAACATCTCTTCAAATATTTTCATATCTATTAATATTGCTTTCAGTAATTATTTTTAATGAAAGAATCTTATTTCCAAAAAAGTTAAAAGCCGTTTAAGTATTAAATAATTTTTCTGCAGACCTAAAAAAAGAAAATAAATGAAAAATATATATCTTGATAATGCATCTACAACGGCAATTCGTCCCGAAGTTGTGCAAGTAATGACAAAAATACTTATTGAAGATTATGGAAATCCATCATCAACGCATAGTTTAGGACGTAAATCCAAAAGTATTTTAGAGCTATCAAGAAAATCAATTGCACAGAGTGTAAATGCTATCGCTTCTGAAATTATATTTACTTCTTGTGGCACCGAAGCCAATAATTGGATTCTTCGATCAGCGGTAAAGGATTTAAATGTGCAACGTATTATCACTTGCAAAATGGAACATCATGCTGTTTTATATGCGGCCTTAATTTTAGAGAAAGAATATGCAATCCAAATTGACTACGTAAAGGTAAAAACATCAGGAGAAATTGATTTGACACATCTAGTTGAATTACTTTCTCAGGAAAAGAAAACATTAGTTAGTTTAATGCACGTCAATAATGAAACAGGAACTATTTTAGATTTAGAGCGAGTAGGGCGTATTTGTAAAGAGCATGGAGCCTTATTTCATTCAGATACGGTGCAATCAGTTGGAAAAACAGCGATAAATTTAAAGGATTTAAATATAGATTTTATTGTGGCCAGTGCTCATAAATTTCATGGTCCTAAAGGCGTTGGGTTTGCATTCATACGTAAAAATTCTGGATTACAACCGTTATTTTTTGGTGGCGAACAAGAGAAAGGTTTACGCGCGGGAACAGAAGCCTTACACCAAGTTGCAGGAATGGCTAAAGCATTAGAGTTATCATATAGCAGTTTAGAGCAAGAGCAAAATCACATTTCTGATTTAAAAAAATATTTAATTTCGCAATTAGCATTAGAATTTCCAAACTATAAAATAAACGGTAGCAAGGATGGGTTTTACACCATTTTAAATGTTTTGTTGCCATTCACTCATGAAAAAACCGCTATGATTTTATTTCATTTGGATATGAAGGGAATTGCTGTTTCAAGGGGAAGCGCATGTCAATCAGGGAGTGTAAAGCCTTCACACGTTTTAGCAGAGATTTTATCTGACGAGGATTTGTTAAAACCAAGTTTGCGCATTTCTTTTAGTTATTGTAATACTAAAGAAGATATCGACGTACTCATTGAAGCATTAAAAACTATTTAAAAAACTAGAATCTTATCCTTCATATAATCGCAACCTATTGTTTAAAATTAAAACTTGATTTTGCAAGGTTTCCATTTTATGCAATAGGTTAAAGACTACATCAATGCCTTCAATGTTTACATCTAAATCTTTGTGAATACGAATCATTTTATCAATTTTATAGATAGCTTTCGTTTCTACATACGAAATTGTTTCAATTGTTTTGATCTCAACTAAACCCATCTCATCAAGAGTAGTGAAAAAAGCTATTTCTATTTGGTAATGAGAGCATAAATCAGGGATCGAGATTAAATTATCTAAATTCATGAGTTTTTTAATTTAGCGAGTTGTGTAAATAATTCTTTTTCTTTTTCCGAAAGTGTCGTGGGGATTTCTATTTGATAGGTAATAAATAAATCTCCAAACTGACCTTCTTTTTTATAAACTGGAAATCCCTTTCCTTTTAGCTTTACTTTTATTCCGTTTTGAGTTCCTGGTTTTACGGTTAGTTTTACTTTTCCATCAAAGGTGTCAGCGGTAATTTCTCCACCTAAAATAGCAGTATATAAATCTAAATCTACGGTGGTGTAAAGATTGTGTTTGTCTAATTTAAAATCGCTATTATTTTCGATCAAAAAGGTAATATATAAATCACCTTTAGGACCATTATTTACTCCGTCGCCACCTAACCCACTGATCTTTATTTGCTGTCCGTTTTCTACTCCTGCAGGAATTGTGATCCGAATATTTTTTCCGTTAATGGTGAGTGTTTTTTTTTGCGTGGTAAATACATCCTTTAAATCTAATTGTAATTCAGCATTAAAATCTTGTCCTTTATATTGCGTATTTCTGCGACCACCTCCTGAGGATTGACCACCAAACATAGATTCAAAAAAATCAGAAAAATCACCACCACCTGCAAAATCTTGTTGTTGACTAGCGTTTTGATATTGTTGTTGCTGTTTTGATTGTTCATACTGTTCAGCATGCTGCCAATTTTCACCGTATTTGTCGTACTTTTTTCGGTTTTCTATATTACTTAATACTTCGTTAGCTTCATTTATTTCTTTAAATTTACTTTCAGCGATTTTATCATTTGGATTTAAATCAGGATGGTATTTTCGAGCGAGCTTTCTGTATGCTTTTTTAATTTCGCTTTCAGTTACTTTCTTATCAATTTCCAGAATTTTATAATAGTCTATAAATGCCATCTATATCGTGTTAAGTTGATGTTGTTTTTGAATTATTAAAAGTAAATAATAATACTTTTAGCAAATACTGTAATTTTTTTATTATATAGTGGTTGCAAATATATTAGTTGGTTTTTTAATTATCATATACAAAAAAAGTATAGTTGCTAAATCGGATGTAACCAAATTTAATCATTTAATATAGCATAACTGCATCATATTAATCTTTTTACAAATAAATATTTAGAAGAAAATATTATTGCTATTTTTTACCACGTAAGCCTTGTAAGTTTCAAATATAATCTTTTATAATTTTGGCTAGTTATAAGTTTATTGATCAGTTATCAACATAAAAGCAAACAAACAACGACAGCGTATATGCTGCTCCCCAAAAAACGTACAACTTTTTGTGTGAATTTAAGATAGGATTAAAAACCTTAAATTAGCAGAATTATGTCAAGAACAAGAAGAG
>NZ_JAXCIA010000020.1:0-84284 GCF_035985025.1 Flavobacterium sp. PL11 | reverse complement strand
TTTCCTCTTTCCTCTTTCCTCTTTCCTCTTTCCTCTTTCCTCTTTCCTCTTTCCTCTTTCCTCTTTCCTCTTTCCTCTTTCCTCTTTCCTCTTTCATCTTTCATCTTTCCTCTTTCCTCTTTCATCTTTCATCTTTCATCTTTCCTCTTTCATCTTTCATCTTTCATCTTTCATCTTTCCTCTTTCATCCTTCATCTTTCATCTTTCATCTTTCCTCTTTCCTCTTTCATCCTTCATCCTTCATCCTTCATCTTTCCTCTTTCCTCTTTCATCCTTCATCTTTCATCTTTCATCTTTCATCTTTCATCCTTAATCCTTAATCCTTAATCCTTAATCCTTAATCCACACCACTATTCAATATTTCTAGCTAGTTTTAAAAACACTTCATTCATAGATTCTACTTTAAATTGTTCTTTTAGTTTTTTTGGAGTGTCTAACGCTTCTATTTTACCGGCAACCATTATCGAAACTCGATCGCAATATTCGGCTTCGTCCATATAGTGCGTGGTTACAAAAATAGTCGTCCCTTTATAAGCTTGAGTGTAGATCATTTCCCAAAATTGTCTTCTGGTTATAGGGTCAACGCCACCCGTAGGTTCATCGAGAAAAACAATTTGAGGATCGTGTAATAAAGCCACAGAAAAAGATAGTTTTTGTTTCCAGCCTAATGGCAATGAGCCTACTAAGCTGTTGATGATGTCTTCTATTTGCAATTCTTTGACAAGCGAGGCTATTTTTGTTTTTATTTTGGCTCTTGACAAACCGTATATCCCTCCGAAAAAAATGATATTTTCTTTTACTGTTAAATCATCGTACATTGAGAACTTTTGACTCATGTAACCAATATTTTTTTTAACGATCTCTGATTGAGTATGTAAATCAAATCCAGCTACAGTTGCGTCACCAGCTGTTGGATTTGAAATCCCTATAAGCATTTTCATTGCAGTTGTTTTTCCTGCACCATTTGCACCTAAAAAACCAAATATTTCTCCCTTATAAACGTCAAAAGATATATTATCTACAGCCGCAAAGTCACCGAATTTTTTAGTTAAATTTTTTACAGTTATTATTTTTTCTTTTTCCATTTTTAGTTTAAAAAGTGTTCTAATTTAAAATAATTCTCTCTGCTTATTTTATTTTCATGACTGAAAATTATAAATCCATGAAAACATCTTCGATAGTGATTTGTGCCTGTTTAATCTCGATGTTTATATGCTTTTTATCTTGAAGGTATTTTTCTAAATCCTTAGTATGAAAATCGCTTTCTCTATCAATATAATGAAGGTATTCCCCAAATGCGTAAACACTATACTGACTTGGATAATTTTTTAAATCATGAATTAAGGAGTGAGTATCTTTTGTGGCAACGTCATAAATTATTTTATTGTAATTTTTAATAATATTCTCAGGAGAATCTATTTTTAGGATTTGGCCATGTTGTATCAGTGCAATTCGATCGCACAAGGAGGCCTCATCCATATAGGGTGTCGAAACTAAAATGGTAATGTCTTTTTGCTGCAAGCGTTTTAGCATTTCCCAAAATTCTTTCCTCGAAATAGGGTCAACCCCAGTAGTAGGCTCGTCTAAAAATAAAACTTTTGGAGCATGGATTAGTGCGCAACACAACGCTAATTTCTGTTTCATCCCGCCTGACAATGCGCCAGCGCGACGATTTTTAAAAGGTTCTATTTGAATGTATATATCCTTTATTAAATCGTAGTTTGCTTCGATTGTTGTGCCAAATATGGTTGCAAAAAAAGTAAGGTTTTCTTCGACAGTCAAATCCTGGTACAACGAAAATTTTGCAGGCATATATCCTACAGAGTTCCGAATAGCTTTATAATCCTTTACAACATCAAAACCCATCACGGAGGCACTACCTTCATTAGCAATTAATAAAGTTGTTAAAATTCGAAAAAGTGTTGTTTTTCCAGCACCATCAGGTCCTATTAGACCAAAAAGTTCGCCTTTATTCACTTCAAATGAAACATTTTTAACCGCTTTTGCCGTCTTATAGGATTTTGATATGTTTTGGACTTTGATACTCATTATTTAATCAATAAAAAATTACTAGTTTCAAACGCATCTACCCAATGCTTTATATAGGGTTCAATTTTTACATAATCGCCTGATTTTAGATTTAATTTTCTTCCTCTTTCATCGCCGTAACTTCCAGTTCCAGATACACAAACTAATAAGGCAGGCACTTTAGTGATATGCTCAGATAATTGTTTTCCTTTAGCAATTTGTAGTGATACAACTTTGTTCTCAGATGGCGCAAATAAAAGTGCTGTTTGAACCTCTTTTTGTTCCGTGTGCAAATCTTGCAAATTCATCGTTTTTATGGCTTGTAATGGAACCGATTTACAGCTTATTAAAGTTAAAATGGTAAGGAATAAGATTGTTTTTTTCATTATAATAGATTTTAATTTTAGATTTATTGCGTTTTACTTGATCCACATTTCTGCTGGCATTCCTATTTTCAAACCGCCGTCATTTATAACTTTTATTTTTACAGCATAAACTAGATTGACTCTTTCTTCTTTGGTTTGGATGATTTTTGGTGTGAATTCTGCTTGTGTTGCGATCGATGAAATAGTTCCTTTATAGGACTTCATTTCCTTTACACCATCAATCTTTATCGTTACTTCTTGACCAATTTTTAGCTGAGGTAGCTGAGTTTCGCTCACAAAAACTCTTAAAGTCATTTCTGAAATATTGGCGATTTTATATAATGGTTTGCCAAAAGCAGTTATTTCTCCTGGCTCTGCATACTTAGTAAGAATCGTTCCTGTAATAGGGTTAATAATTGTACTTTTCTTAATTTGATCGTTTATTTTGTCAATTTGCGCATCGATCGATTTTAAATCGCTTAAAATAGGAGCATTTTGTGTGCCTACGCTTTTTATTTGTGCTTCGATAACTTTGACTTTTCCATCAATTTCATCGACTTGTCTTTTAGTTGCTGCGTTTTCGGCATACATACTGCTAATTCTATTTTTCTCGAGTTGAGCCGTTTTTAGCTGTTCTGCTAAAACACTTTTTTGGGATAAAATATTTGCTGATTTAGATGAAATACTACCTTTTGAAGCAATCAATTGCTGTTTTGTCAAGTACAATTGGAGCGTATCAACTAAACCAACTTGGATTTGTGATTTTAATAAGTCGCCTTCCTCTACTTTTAAGAATTCAATTTTGCCATTAGATTCAGCGGAAATTGTAATTTCTGTTGCCTCAAAATTTCCGTAACCATCTGCTTTCTCATTATTTTTATTGCAGGAAGTTAATCCTATAAGTGTTAAAATTGCTATGTTTATTTTTTTCATAATATGATCTTTTCGGATACTTGTTATTTTCCTTTTATTATTTCCAAATTTGCTTTGGCTGCTGCCAATTGTACTTCATGTGTTTTTAGACTATTTTTTGCTTCGAATAAGTTAGTCACTTCTACAAGATATTCAGAAGTTGTAATGACTCCATTTTTCATTTGAGCATTAGCTGAGGCAGCGATTTTCTCTCTAATAACGATTACTTCGGCATCAGTTTGTAAAAGTTGTTCTGTCTTATTAATATCGCTTTCCATTTCTTGCAACTGCATCTTATTGTTCAATTCAAATGTTTCTTTTTCTGTACCAATAATAGCTTTTGAAATGTCTAAAACTTTTTGATCTGTTTTATTTTTGCCCCAATCAAGTATATTCCAATTGGCTTTTACACCTACAACAAAAAAGGGCTGAAAAGAATTATCTAACATATTTAATCCAGGATTTCCGTATCCTCCTTGACCAAAAGCATTTATTTTAGGAAGTATAGATTTAGCTAGCGTGTTTTTAGTCAATTCTATCTGTTGATTTTGTAAATCGTAAAAAGCAATTTCGGGTCGCACATTAATGCTTTGATTAACAAATTGAGGCTGGACAACTACTATATCTGATTCGAATTCTGTAAATGTGAGTTCCGATAAGTTTTGTATCATTTTTGTATTTTCGAATTGTATTTCGGTGATCTGCTGTTTGATTTTTAATATTTCAGCTTCCAAAATCAATTCGGAAGCGGGAAGAATAGCACCAAATTTCACTCCTGATTGTACTTCTTTTACTTTAGACAAAAGCAATTTATTTTTAGATACCAGTAAGGATTTCTTTTCTTGTAATAATAAAATAGCAAAGTAATGTTGATTGATTCTGCTTTTTAATTGATACAGTGAAACTTCAACTTGCTGCTGCTGTGTTTTGGTTTGTGCTTGTTTTAATTTGGCATTAGCCGCAATCATTCCACCATTATAAATTAGCTGATTTAGATCTATAGTTGCTCTGTACTGATCTTTATTTATGGGAGAAGTTCCCGGGATGGCTGCAGGAAATCCTATTACGTCTGACTGATAGGTTGCTTGTGCATTGAGATCAATTTTTGGTAATTTACCTTTATTAAGTGATTCAATTTCATTATCTGATTTTGATTGTAGTAACTGATTTTGTTTGGCCAGTGGATAGTTTTTAGTAACTAAATTGTAACACTCTTTTAATGTCAAATTTTGTTGTGCATTTGAAATCATGGGAATGAAGATTAGATACAATAAGATGAAATTATTTTTCATTTTCTACATTTTAATACTATTGATAATAAAAGAGGAAACTTCAGTTTTGCGATTTTGTAGTAATTGATTGTAATTTTCTTTATCTGTGTTCGTTAGAGCCATCAGTAGCGGCTCAGCGATGAAAGGGAATACATTCAAAGACATAATATTGATAAATAATTGTTCAGCTGTTATAGGTTTAATGGTTCCCGTTTTGATTGCAATTGTAACCTGTAATTTGAATTTATCTATGGTTGGGAAACTTTCTTTTGCGCGTAGTTTGTTTATAAATTCTGGATTTCTATTTAGCTCCTGAATTACAAAATTGGGCAAGTAGGGATGCTCGATGACAAAAGAGATGTAATTATCCGTAAATTTTATAATTTTATCAAAGAGATCACTTTCGTCATTTAGAATAGTGTTCAATTGTGGTGCAAGTAGAGAAAATGCACTCGAAAATACTGCCTCAAATAGTAGTTGTTTACTTCGGAAATAATAATGAAGTAAGGCTTTGTTTATTTTAGCCTTATCCGCAATTTCTTGCATTCTAGTACCATCCATTCCTTTTTGCTGAAAAACTGCTTTTGCCGCGTTTAGTATTTCTATTTCTGTATTTTCTAATTTTATCTTATCCATTTGATTTAATTATATAGTTTAACCATTCGGTTAACAAAGATATATTAAAAATAGCTTCAAAGATTATTTATTTCATTATTTTTTAAATTGATGATTGTATTCAAGTTTAATTCTAAAAAAGCGAGTTATATTTGGCAATTGTGAAATGAAGATATGGTTGATCTCAAAATTAAATTTTCCCTTATGAAAAAAGTATTACTAATTTGCTTGTTTTTATTGACTACGATGTATGGTTTTAGTCAAAAGGGGTCAATAAAAACCAATACTGAATTAGCTATAATTCCGCAGCCGAAATTCGTAACTACTGTGCAAAAAAAGCTTAATATAACAGCTTTAAAGGAATTAGAATTACCAAATGACTGGCGCGATTTAGGGGAGCAAATTATCGATTTTAATAAAAAAAATAATTTGATTGCAATTAGAATTGTTGCAAAATCTAAAAACACTGCGATAATTATAAAAAAAGTATCCAATTTAGGTATGGAATCCTACAAATTAGATATAAATGATAATGGTGTTTCTATCGAAGCTTCAGATTATGGCGGAGCATTTAACGCTTTACAAACGTGGAAACAAATTGTATGGCAAGCTAAAAATAACACCATAACACATTTAAAAATTGAGGATCAACCCCGATTTAATTACCGCGGTTTAATGATTGATTGCAGCAGACATTTTTGGACTGTAGATGAATTGAAACAGACCATTACCCAAATGTCTTTTTTTAAACTGAATAAATTGCATTTACATCTTACTGATAATAACGCGTGGAGAATTGAAATTAAAGGGTATCCTAAACTTACGTCGGCAGGTACTTATTACAAAGATTATCCAGAATTATCCAATAAATTTTATACTCAAGAGGACTTAAAGCAGGTAGTAGCATTTGCAGGAAAACATAATATTGAGGTAATTCCAGAAATTGATTTACCTGGTCATGCAATAGGTATTCTTGCAGCATATCCAGAATTGTCTTGCACCGGTGGAGAATTTGAAGTTTTTCCAGAGGAAATGCCTATGAAAGATCGTAAGCGCGGTCATATCAACATGGTTTGCCTAGGAAATCCTGACGTATACACCTTTGCAGAAAAGGTGATTCAGGAATTAGTTGCTATTTTTCCTTCTCAAAAAATCCATTTGGGAGGGGATGAGGTTCCCACAAATATTTGGGAAAAATGTACTAAATGTCAAAAATTATATCAGGATCAGAAGCTTAACAATTGGGGAGAATTGCAAGATTATTTCACAATTAAAATGGCAGAAATAGTTAAAAAACAAGGCAAAACTATGGTGGGTTGGGACGAGATAAATGAACGACACGCCGCTTCGCCAGAAGATATTGTAATGGCTTGGCGTGATTATGGCTTTAAGCAAGCTGCTGAAGCTTTAGAGCGCAATGTTCCTGTAATTATGGCACCTCAACACGGCTGCTATTTTGATTGGGGTTACGCAGGAAATGCAACTCGTAAAGTATATGAATGGGATCCTATTTCAAGTGAAATGGAGGTACTAAATAAAAATAATCTGGTTTTAGGCGGTCAAGCATGTTTATGGACAGAGCGTGTAGCCACTCAAGATAGATTAGAAGAAATGCTTTATCCACGAATTACCGCTCTTGCAGAAGTATTGTGGTCTCCTAAAGAAAGTAGAAATTGGGATTCTTATTTAGGTAGATTGAATCAAAGTTACGATATGATGAAAGCGCTAGGGATCAATTATTATGTAGACGATGCTATTGCTGAATCAGAGTTTATCCCTAAAAAAGAAAAACCAGCTTTAGTAAGACATGCATATCTAACTACTAACTTACAAAATCATGGAAATTACCATGTTGAATATATTTTTGATGGCAAATCAAATACATTTTATTGGGGAAATAGAAGTATTGGTGTGGGAGATTGGTACCAAATTCAATTGGGCGAACCTATCCAAACCAATAAAGTTTCAGTGATCACAGGCGATAGTAAAGATTACATTCAGTATGCGGATTTATTAGTTTCAGAGGATGGTGAAACATTTAAAAAAGTGGCTTCTTTCACTGATGATGGTATGGCTGAGGCCAATTTGGAAGGTAAAACCATTCGAGCAATTCGAATTGAAGCTACAAAACAGCATACCTCTTGGCCTGTAATTAAAGAAGTTAAAATAGAGTAACGCTTTACTGATTGCTAAATAAAAAAATGATATTATAGTTTTGTAGATTTTATATGCAAGTTTGAGTATTAATTTTCCTAAAAGTTCTAAACTTAAACTTGCATATTGTTTCTAAAAAAGCATTTTATAATTTACTTTTCTTTAAAGCGGTTATTAGTTCTAATAAATCTACAACTACATAAGTAGAAGAATAATCAGAAACAGCATAGGGAAGAATTAAACTATTATTGTGAATAATACTACCACATGAATACACAACATTAGGAACATAACCTTCTCTTTCATCCTCCTGTGGAGAAAGTAATGGTTCTTTTAATCTTCCTATTTCTTTTGAAGGATCGTCTAAATCAAAAAGCGAAGCACCGATGCAGTAACGTCGCATAGCACCTACACCGTGCGTGATTATTAACCAACCTTCAGTAGTCCAAAGTGGTGAGCCACAATTACCAATTTGCGTAAATTCCCAAGTAAACTTAGGTTCTTGAATCATGATAGGATTATTCCATTGGGTGGCTCTATTAGAATACATTAAATAATTATTAACGCCGTCAATTCTAGAAAGCATGGCATATTTGCCTTTAATTTTTCGTGGAAATAAAGCTAAATTTTTGTTTTGAGCTCCATTTCCATAAAGTGGCATAACGCGAAAGGTGTAAAAATCATCTGTTGCAATAAGTTTTGGAAGAATCACGTGACCATTATACGCGGTATAAGTTGCCATTACTTTTTCAGAATTATCATCATCGATAAAACGGACAAATCGAGCATCTTCAATTCCGCGACTTTCGGAATCGGAAATAGGAAATATCACTCTTTCTGTTATATCTGAATCATGCTTAAAGATCAAGTCATAATAAGAATTTGACAACCAAATTATTTCTTCTAATGCTGATCGTCTTTCTTGTCCAATGGAAGGATCTTTTAATGCTTTTAATAATAAATTTTTTAAAAAGCCATATTCAAATTCATCAGCTAATTCGCTAGTAATATCTGTAACATACTTATCAGGAATACGCATCTCATGCAGTTTCATCAAAAATCGACGTTTATTATATAAAGATTTATGTTCAATTTCTGCTTTATCGATATTGTTACCAATTTTCATTATACGAAGATTATTATCCCTATCTAAGATCCCTCTTCGAAAAACGATGGATGAAATATGACCTTCTCCCGTTGCACGGAATGAGATTATAACTCGCTTTTCTCCTTCTTCAAGATCCGATTGATCAAAGTCTTCAATTATTGATGGGTTAAAAAAAGCTGCGGATTCTATGGAATACTCCATTGTACAATAAGAACCGATAAGCATTTTGCGTTCCTGCGATAACGTATCATAATTGATTTCCATTCCTTCAATTAGTCCTCTTATCTTTTCGCAGTGAGAAAGAAATGTATTAGATATATTTCGATGTCTTCTTGCAAATTCTCTTAACGTGTTTTCTAATGTGTTTCGAACTTGCTTCTCATTTAATTTCATAATATGATGAACCATTATTTGAGTGCGGTGATCACCATTCATAAAATATCGGGTAATCACTCTTTTAGAATCGGGAAGGAATGTTATATTTTTTCTTGTTACAGGAACGCGCATAGTTTTGATTTTAGATTATATAAAGTGAAAACTACTTTATTAAAATATAGTTCTGCAATTTATTGAAATTCTCAAATTTGAGTTAAAATATAAATATTGAAATCAAATAGACAGGTATTGGTATGAATATTAATTTGATTGATATGACGCTACTCATAAATCCAAATTTCTCAAATTTACAAATAAAAAAATTAATCGAAAGTCGAACAGATCTTAAGTTCAACTATGATTAATCCATATATAGAATAGATTTAAATATTATATGGCTATTGAGTGGTAGAGTTGGAAAATTATAAAATTAAAATGAGGTATCTTTCACTGATAATCTTCACGATTAAATACAAAATCAATTAAAATTAATTGAATTTTCATCTCAAAAATATTCTAAGAATTAACATTAAATAGTTATTTATTAAATGTCTGCCTTATCTTTTTACTTTAATTGCGCAAGATAGCTTATTAATACATATTTATTTTTGTGAAATTTCAGTGTAATATCATTAATTAAATAACTAATCATCAAAAACTTAATAAATATAGCTTTAAAATTAAAAATATTTAATCAAGGGTTGAGTTTTAAATTTTGTAAGCTTAAAATTAGGATGCAGACATAAAAAATAAATGATTAATTCATTATTTAGAAGATTAATTTACAGAAATATATTTTTTATTTAAGATGGTTTTTTATCAATATGGGCAAAATCAATATCATAAATTGCTTTTGCCTATTCGGGTAAATATTCTTTTTACTGTAATCCAAACGCTCAACAATTTGAAATAACTAAAAATGCAATCTTTATTTATTTCAAAACTGCAATATTAACATTAGTAATAGATGTAAGTGAACCTTACTAATCTCTGCTAAAATAAATTAACTAAGTTATAGAAACAAGTTATTGCCGCACTTTTATATTGAAAATTCGGAGGTTTGTTGTATCCAAAGTTATTCTAAATTCTTATTTTTTTAATCCTAAGCGGATTCGAAGGTTTACAAGTGCAAACGCTTCGACTTTGCTCAGCGAGACAAAACGACACAATAAATAATTCTTTTGCTTAATCTCTGACAGCTTTAATATTAACTGAATTTAAAGCAACATCATTTAAAACACAATCAGCTTCTTTTTCTTCAGCCAAATTTTTTGATAATAATTTCGCAATATCATTTTCACCTAAAGTCTTTGCAAATGCTACTAATGTACCATAAGTAGCTATTTCATAATGTTCAATCTTTTGCGAGGCAGCAATAATTCCAGCGTCTCGCACCGCACCTGGTTGAGTTTCCTCTAGTATACTGTCTCCTTCCTTAATTAATCCTGCCATCGCTTCACATTTTTTTCCTTCTGCCTTTTCACCTAAAAAATTAAAAACATCCTCTAAACGTGTAATTTGAATTTTAGTTACTTTTAAATGTTCATTAATAGCTGATTGAAGACTAGGAGCAGTAGCATTAGCTACCATTTTTGGTAAGACACCAATCAATGCATTTTCAGCCCAATAGATATCCTTTAGACTATCAATAAATAAATCTTTTAATTCTGACGCCGCATCATTTTTTGGTTGAACAACTAAATCTTCTCCTTTACTTTTGTGTGAAATTTTATTGTCTTTCATTTTATCTGAATTTTTCATATCATTATTTTTTATTGTATAAATTTTCTTCACGATCCCAGAAACGGTGTTTGCCCATAGCTTCTATAAATTGTTCAATAAACTCCGAAGACGCTGCATTATCGCTTATAATAATACCTTTGTCATCCTCTTTAATTTTAGAAGAAAGAGATACTGCTTGTATCACTTTTTTTGCTTCACCATCAGCGGCAATAACTTTACAATGTTTATAAGCATCATTCAAAAATTCCTGCACATCTTCGTTTTCGATAAGGCTTGTAACATTTGTAGTATGTGGAATGTAAATAGCGTCGAAAAGAACTGATGAGGTAGTGAGAAAACTAAAATCGATTGCTATTGCACCATTTTCTTTTGTTTGCAAATTTCCTAAATGAGGGGCTATTATAAAACCTTTAGCATCATGTTTTATAAGCGCTTCTTTCATATTTAATACACTCGTTTCGGAGACGCCTTCAGCGCAAATTATTCCAACTCGACGTGTTGCAATTGTGCTGGAATTGATGGGATTTTTAATCATTGTCAATGCATCAGATGAGCTCACTAACTGTTTTACTGTTTGTGATTCTTGATCACCCATTTCATTTTCTGGTGACACTCCATGATTTATTGGTTTTTCGAGAATAGGAGGTACAGTGGCTCCTAATCCTTTGGCAACTTGTTCAGCTAACTGCATATCTACTTGTGATAAAAGACCTAACATTCGAACTCTAATAGTGGTAGTTTCCACTTTGCCTAGTTCAAAACGTAACGCTTTAACGATATGACTTTTTTCTGCTGGAGTCTGACTATTAAAAAACAGCTTAGATTGACCAAAATGGTCATTAAAACTTTTACTACGTCCCCGAATTTTGTGCGCATCAATTCGCTCATTAAAACTAGAAAAGCCTCCTTCACTAATTTTAGTTTGAAAAGGACAGCCAGATCCAAGAGAATTTGGATGGTAACTTACACGACCTTTGTTAATTTCTTGGCGCATGTGCCCCTCACGCTGATTATTGTGAACGGGAGCTATACTTCTATTTATTGGTATTTCATGAAAATTAGGACTTCCTAATCTTGATAATTGCGTATCGGTATAAGAGAATAATCGACCTTGTAATAATGGATCGTTACTAAAATCGATTCCTGGCACCATGTGTCCAGGATGAAATGCAATTTGTTCTGTTTCGGCAAAGAAATTATCTGGATTTTTGTTTAATACCATTCTACCAATTATAGTTACAGGCACTAATTCCTCAGGCACTAGTTTGGTAGGATCGAGAAGATCAAATTCATACTTGTGTTCGTCTGCAGCTGGGATAATTTGTATTCCCAATTCCCATTCAGGAAAATTACCCATTTCTATAGCGTCCCATAAATCTTGACGATGAAAATCAGAATTTTTTCCAGATATTTTTTGAGCTTCGTCCCATACCACAGCATGAGTTCCTAATTTTGGTTTCCAATGAAATTTAACAAAAACTGATTCATTGGCTTCATTGATTAATCTAAAAGTATGGATACCAAATCCTTCCATCATTCGGTAACTTCTTGGAATTGCTCGATCAGACATAAGCCACAATACATTATGCATTGATTCTGGCATCAATGAAACAAAATCCCAAAAAGTATCGTGCGCTGAAGCTGCTTGAGGGATTTCATTGTGAGGTTCAGGTTTAACGGCATGTACTAGGTCTGGAAATTTGTTAGCATCCTGAATAAAAAACACTGGCATATTATTACCAACAAAATCATGTATTCCTTCTTGCGTATAAAATTTGACTGCAAAGCCACGCACATCTCTAGCAAGATCAGTAGAACCACGAGACCCTGTCACTACAGAAAATCTTGTAAATACGGGTGTCTTAAGTCCCATCGTTTGTAAAAAACCCGCTTTCGTTAATTCTGGTATAGGATTGGTAACTTCAAAAAATCCATGAGCACCAGACCCTCGTGCATGAACAATCCTTTCAGGTATTCTTTCATGATCAAAATGAGTAATTTTTTCACGAAGAATAAAATCCTCTAGTAATGTAGGTCCGCGTTCACCGGCTTTTAAGGAGTTATTATCATCATTAATTTTTAACCCTTGATTAGTAGTCAAAAATTTGTTGATGCCATCAGATTTATTCTTTAGCAAATCCCTTTGTTTATCATCTTGTAAATTTTTCATATATATTGCTATTATTTTTTAAAATATTGTATTAATATTACTAGTTTTAAAAACTAGAAGTCAAATTCAATACTTTTATATTGTATATGCAGTCAAAACTAAACATGAAAAAATAAATCAAATTATAAAATTCAGCGTAGGACTTATATAATTTTACGTTACATGCAATTGTTTATAAAAAAATCATGTAGTTGTCAGATAATTTTTAACTTTTATCTTGAAAGGATTTTAATTTTAGACATCGATATTAGATCTATATTTTACTTTTAGATAAAAAATAGTCATCAATAATAATATTAAAGCCATGTAAAACTATCCCGTCAACTGCTATCCTCAATTTTAATAATTGTATAAAAACTATAATTAATTGTATAATATTTATTTGTAAAAATGTAAGTAATTTTATGCAACATCAATAATTCTAAAAAGGGCTAAGGCTATAATTTTAAAGTTGCTTTTTAAAAATTATTTAGTGTGTAAATAATTGTAAAAATTTATCATTATCATTGATTTATTGGTTAGTAAAAAAATATTTTTTACTACATATTAGGATAAATAAATTAATACAATAAATTTATATTTTTAATTTATTTTAAAACATTAATCATCATGAATAGTAATAATTTATTAGCTGGGTTAGGTGGGGCAATTGTATTAACGATTTTAAATGAAACGCTCAAAAATGTTAGTGGAGATATGCCTCGTATTGAGCTTGTAGGAGAGGAGGCCGTTCAAAAAACAGCTGCATTTTTTGGTGTTGAGATAAGCGATCAAGACACCCTTTATGGAGCAAGTTTGGTGGGTGATCTATTGAGTAATACTACCTATTTCAGTTTAATTTCTGGAGAAGGAAGCGCATTATGGACAAAAGCAGCATCCGCTGGTATAGTAGCAGGACTAGGAGCTGTAAATCTTCCTTCCAAATTAGGCTTAGAAGATGAACCGGTAGCTAAGAGCCCAAATACAAAACTATTAACTACAGCTTATTATTTAGCTGGAGCACTAACCACAGCAATGTTACTTCAAATTTTAGAAAAATATAATTCTACTAAATTATAGTTGGTAAACATTATAAATTCTTAGAGAAGAATAGTTTGTCTTACAAATTTATTGCGTTAAAAATTGCAGTATTTAGATAATTTATTGATAGTTATAGATATAACAACAAACTGTATTTGTCAATTAAAATATAACTTTATAAAAAAGCCTGAACTTGTTTAAGTGTTCAGACTTTTTTATTATACTGCGACCTATTCCCAGTGCAACTTTTTCAAAAACTTAATATAGTTTTTTAAGTTTTAATTTTCTGTTTCTCGGCTAAAATCGGAAATAACTTTTGGTCGGCGAAGCCATTGGCCAAAAAAGTTATTCGATTTTATGCCACTTCTAATTTGTTATACATTTCACTTGGTGTTTGATAATCTAATAATTGATGAACTGCGAAGCACATCACGAAAACCAAAATTTAAATAAACTCAATGAGTAAAACGCTCGTCATTGTAAAACCTAAAATATTCTTTCAGTCCTTTATACAGTTCCAGAGTGTTACCGTAGGCTTGTAAATATACGTTTTCATATTTTACACTGCGCCATAATCTTTCAATAAAAATATTGTCAATTGCACGCCCTTTTCCATCCATCGATATTTTTATATCATTATCAATCAATAGTTTAGTATGAGCTTCACTGGTATTTTGACTTCCTTGATCGGTGTTAAATATTTCTGGTTTACCGTGTTTGTCAATAGCTTCTTGAAGCACTCCTGTACACCATTCAGCTGTCATGGTGTTGCTGACATCCCAGCTTAAAACATACCGTGTCCGCAAGTCGATTATGGCACATAAATACATAAATCCTTTATTCATAGGAATATATGTAATGTCGGTAGCCCAAACTTGGTTCCTTTTTGTTATCTCCAGGCCTTTGAGCAAATAGGGGTACTTTTTATGTTCTTTTACAGCAATTGTGCTGCGTGGTTCTCTGTAGATTGTCTGCCAATTTACTAATTTCATTAAGCGTCTAACACGTTTTTCATTGATCTTAAAATCATGTTTTTCAAACTAAACCGTCATTTTACGATAACCATAAAAAGCCATTACAATGTATTGCTTTTTCAATAAATCCATAATTATGATGTTTTCATCATTTTTACCTTTTGATGAAGAATAAATAAAATTACGATTGACCTTCAGTAATATACACTGTTTTGATTGACTCAACTTTTCTTTTGAATCAACCATTTTCTGTCTTTCATCCATCGGTATTAACTCATTTTTTTTAGAAAATCATTCTCTAAAGTCAGTTGTCCAATTCTTGCAAAAAGCTTTTCGGTCGGAATTTCTTCTTTTTTTGCAATTTCTTTCTCTTGATTAAAAACTACCGATATCTTCTTAATTGCCTCGGCTTTCCACGACGAAATCTGGGTAGATAAAAGCTCATATTTACTTCGCCAGTTCGCCCTTTAGGCTCGGGTCTTGGCTAAAACCTCCAATGTTTCTTTCTCTCTTAATGTTTCTAAAACAACTTTTACTTTAAAATCTTTTCCAAATACTCTTTTTGTTTTTGACATAATTCTGCTAATTTAAGGTTTTTAATCCTATCTTAAATTTAATCAAAAAGTTGTACGTTTTTGGGGAGCAGCATACCATTGGAGTAGTCAGATTTTTGCAAAAGCTAAAAGTAGAAAAGACTTTATGTTGGCGACTGACATTAAGCGGAAAAGGGTGGTGGCGATTGTCTAACAGTCCTGCACCAAATATAGGTATGACTAATAACTGGTTTTTAGAACAAGGTTTTTATAGTCTAACATCTAATAATCAGAAGTTATTTTGTAAACCACTTTAAGGAAACCGCCGTACACGTAAGTACATACGGTGGTGTGAGAGGACGACAAAGTCAAGGTTTAAACTTAACTTTGTCTCCTACTTTATTTAACTAATTTTATGTATTTCGATTTTAGCTTCTTGTCTAAAACGTACTTTGCTAATTGTTTTCCTGCTTCTACAGGTCGATCTGAGGAAAGCATAATTGCCCCATTTTCAATTAGTTTATAGTAGATAGTGTCATCTCTAGCAATAGCGCTTTTGTCAAGATTTCCCATAGTTCCTAAAATAGCAGGTATTTTTCGACTTGATAAATACTGATAAGTCTCTTTTTTTGGTTCGCTTGTTCCAACAAATGCAACCATGTTTTCTGCTTTCACGCCCATTGCTTCCATACGTTCTATATCTTCCTTTCCACGTGCTGATACTGAAATTAATAAATCAGGTGCCAGCTTTGAAACTTCGGCTGCTTGGTTAGCATTATAAGTTATAATTATAGCATTTCGCTCTGCTTTATTTTTTCTTACAGCATCAACAATCATTTTCATTGGAACCCCACGCTTAATATCCAAGGTATAGATTACTTTATCTTTTCCCCACTGCAAAACTTGGTCTAATGTTTCAATTTTGAATGGAGTTACAGTTCCCTCCGTATCTTTCAGAAATAGTTCTTGCAATTCTTTATAAGTGTAGTCACCTATTTTACCGGTTCCAGTTGTAGTTCTATTTAATGTATTGTCATGCATCATCACAAGAACGGAATCTTTACTCATAGCAATATCAGTCTCGATGATGGCAGGAATATATTTGATGGTATTAGCAAAGGTTGCCGTACTATTTTCAGGAAATCCTTTCATTGGTCCACCTCTATGAGCACTTACTAAAGGGTAACTATACTTAGAATAGTTTACAAACTTGTGAAATTGTTTAGTATTGGGGAATGAAATGTGATAACTGGCAGTTTGTGCAAAAGTAAGATTGCAACATAAAGCAATTAAAAACAATAAGTAAATTTTAATAGTGGACATCATTTTATTTTTTGTGCAAATAAAGAGAAATATATAGTACGTCGAAGTAATCAAAATGTTAAATTATAGTTTGAATGTATTAGATATTAATTACGATCAAGTAATTATTCCAGTTGCATTATCAATATTTAATGATCGCAATTAAATAAATCCTTAAAGGATTTACATTTTTATCTGCCTTGTATCGTTATATCAATAAGAATTTGTGCTGTATCGCTTTGCGAATTTGCTGAAAAACCAGTGACAAAAACGCCACGCAAACCCTCAATAGATTTTATACCATATACAGCAGCTTCATCAGCTGGATTACTTTCACCCTCATATCTATAAATATGTTCTATTTCAAAATTATCGGGATTTTGTTTTATTTCCTCATCATGAATATTAAAGTCGTAGGTGTATCCTTTTTCTTTTAGATCTGCTAAAGCTTCATAAACACTACAATAATGATAAATACAGGCCATGTTGCTATTTTTTAATATTAGTCACTAAAGATAAAGAATTAATAACGAAATGAATAACAAGTTCATTTAAACTAAAAGGGTTTAATAGAATTATAAATATTAAAAATAACGTAAGTTTGCAGCACAGACCGCCTTATCGCCACGCTTAAAGCGTGGAGGAAAGTCCGGACACCATAGGGAAGCATAGCGGGTAACACCCGTCGGTTTATTTTGATTTATTTCAAGATGGATTAGGACAAGTGCAACAGAAAGTATGTACAGGTAATGCTGTAGTGAAACCAGGTAAACTCTATGCGGTGAAATATCAAGTATATCAGTATCTAAGGGCTTCTCGTCCGTTGCTGAAGGGTAGATAGCTTGAGTCACGTAGTAATGCGTGATCTAGATAAATGATGAGGTATCGTCTTCATGACGAGAACAGAATCCGGCTTATAGGTCTGTATTTTTTTTAAAATTTAAGTTTTCTTTATTTTATATTTTTGAAAATTAAATAGTAAAACAACTATTTCAATGATTGGTAAATTATAGAAGCCTTAATTAAAAATGAGCATTAGAATTTAGTCTATTGTCATCGATTTTAACTTTGTTCTATACGTCTCTAGCGCAACTGACTTTGATATGAATCCGTAATATTGACCATTTTTAACTACTGGCAAAAAAGCAACTTTAGACTTTTCAAACTTGTTCATTACGCTTTCCATACTTTCATCGGGTGTAACAATTTCTGCTAACGCCATCATTATATCTTTGACCTTGGTGTACTTTACTCTATAAGTATTAAAAATTATTTCCCGAATCGTATTAAAATGAACGATGCCTAGTAATCGATTGTCCTCATCCACGACAGCAAATATTACTTGGTTAGAATGAGATATTAAATCAACTAATTTTTCAAGATTTTCATCAGCTGTAATAGTTAGGAAGTCAGTTTGTATAATTGCATTTGTATCTAATGTAGAAAGAACATTAGTATCCTTGTTACTTGTAAAAGCGTGTCCTTTTTGAGCTAGATTTTTGAGATCCATCGAATGTTTCTCAAATCGACGAGAAATAGCAAAACTAATAGAGGAGACGATCATAAGTGGAATCATTAAGCTGTAGCCCCCCGTAATTTCTGCAATTAAGAAAATTGCGGTTAGTGGCGCATGAAACAATCCACTTAATATGCCTGCCATTCCCACTAATGTGAAATTGCTCACGGGTAAGTTTCCTAATCCAATTAAATTTATAAACTTAGAAAAAAAGAATCCTACATAGGAACCTAGAAATAATGATGGAGCAAAATTCCCACCATTTCCACCGCTTCCTAATGTAATTCCAGTAGCAAATACTTTGACCATCATGGTACAACCTACAAATAATAAAAGTGCCCAGCTATTATCGCGAAAACTGCTAAATAAAGTGTTTTCTAATAATTTTCCCGGATCACTATCAGATAATGTTTTTATGCTTTCATATCCTTCACCAAAAAGTGTGGGAAAGATAAAGATAAGAACCGCTAATACAGATGATCCATACAGCGCCTTTTTGTAAGGTGATATCTTTAATTGATTAAAATAATGTTCTACTTTTTGGAAATTACGAGAATAATAAATAGATATAAAACCAGTGAACAAGCCTAGTAGGATATAAAATATAATATTGTGATAATCAAAATTTTGTTGTTGCCTAAATGACAATAAAATAGTCTCATCTAATGCAATAACTGATACTAATGCGCCAGTGGCTGCGGCAATCATTATAGGAGTAAATGCAGCTATGCTTACATCAACAAGAAGTACCTCGACGGCAAATAAAACCCCGGCAATTGGGGCATTAAAAGCGGCAGCTATTCCCGCTGAAACTCCACAACCTATAAGTAACGTACGATCCTTATAACTCAATTTGTATTTCTGTGCATAATTGGAACCAAATGCTGCTCCAGTTACTACAATAGGGCTTTCTAAACCCGCTGAACCTCCTAAACCTACTGTAAGTGAGCTCGTAACAATTTGAGCATACATTTGTTTTTGCGGAATAATACTGGCTTTTTTTGCAACAGCATATAATATTTGTGATGTTCCTTTTTGAATGGTTCCGCCTAAAACTCTTTTTACAACAAAAACGGTTAGCATAATTCCAATTATAGGAAGAATACTATTGATAAATCCAAGTTTTAAAATTCCATTTATATAAGTGGCAAGTAAAAAAACCCAGTGTGCAAAAGTTTTTAATACAATAACCGCTAGTGCAGAAGAGATGCCAACTAATACTGCCGAGAGAAATATAAATTGTTTCGGAGTTAGCAGCGATTGTGCAATTGCAATTATAATATGTAATTTAGAAAAGTATTTTTTGAACATTATAATTTTTTAGAGGGATTGCAAAATTACTATTATTTTATGTTCAAGAAATATATTTCAAAGCTTCTTTTGAACTTAATGGCTTTAAATTACTATTGACAACAAATATCTTTACTAATGTAGGATTTGTTTTTCCAAATTCCCGTAATGCCCATCCAATTGCTTTTTGAATAAAAAACTCCTCTGAAATTCTATGCTGTAGACAGTGAAAAAATAATAATTCTGCATCTGTTTTTTCCTTATATCCTAACTGAAATAGTATCACAGCTCGATTGAACCACATATTGTCTGAATTTAACATCTTGTCACCAACACTGCTGTTTCTAATGGGAACTCCAATAAATAATCACCTAGTATATTTTTGAAGATACTATCTATGCTGTCCCACCATGAATTAGTAAGTATTAACTTTTCAATAAGTTCAAAATCTCTTTTTATATATTATCCTTTTAGCTGTTTTATTAGTATTTCGATAGCACAATAATGAAACTCTCGTTCCTTTTTTAAATATAATTGCCGTGCAATCGCTCTTGCATTTGTTTCAACTTCTTTTTTGTGGTTATTCCAATTCTCTTTTAAAATTTGTTTTCTTTTATCTGCTTTTATGCCGAGATAGGTAAACTTATTCCGCATATATTTTGCCATGGCAAATGTTTCTTCAAGATTTTTATTGTTTAGTAAAGCTGTTTCTAATTTAGTGACGAAACCCATAAAATGTTACTATTTCATTAGAAACCTACAGCTTTATTATCACCTCTTCTATCAGCTCCACCTTCTAATTTTCCATTGGGTAAAACTAGGATGGCATCCACTTGACCAATAATTTCTTTGTCTTTTTCATTGACAAAATAAGATTTGTTCTGTAAATCTTCCATTAGTGTTTTTGAAAATGATTTAGGTTCAACAGTTATTTCGTCTGGTAACCATTGATGATGAAAACGAGGCGCATCAACTGCTTGTTGCATTGACATACCAAATTCGTATACATTAAGTATTGTTTGCAATACCGAAGTAATTATGGTAGAACCTCCAGGCGTTCCTACTATCATAAAGAGTTTTCCGTTTTTCTCGACAATAGTAGGTGTCATAGAACTTAACATTCTTTTCTCAGGAGCGATACTATTTGCCTCACTTCCTGTTAATCCATACAAATTAGGTACACCAGCTTTAGCGCTAAAATCGTCCATTTGATTATTTAAAAAGAAACCCAACTCATCACAATATATTTTTGAACCGTAGTTATCATTTAAAGTTGTAGTAGCTGAAACGGCATTTCCATCTGCATCCACAATAGAATAGTGAGTAGTTTGATCGCTCTCATATCCTTTTACTTCACCACGAGCAATAGCAGTTGATTTAGTTGCTTTATCAAAAGAAAAATCCTTCATTCGTTTTTCTAAATAGGACGGGCTAACTAGTTCTTGAACTGGAATTTTTATGAAGTCAGGATCACCTAAATAATAATTCCTATCGGCGTATGCTCTTCGTTCTGCCTCTGTAATCACTTGAATCGCTTTAAGGCTGTTATGCCCCATCTGAGCGAGATTGTAAGGTTCAATCATTTTCATGATTTGATTCAAGCAAATTCCGCCGCTACTAGGCGGTGCCATTGAAGTAATTTTGAGTTTTTTGTATTTAAAAGTAATAGGTGTACGCCACTTTGCTTGATATTTATTAAAATCTTCAATTGTGGCGTTACCATCTTTAGCCTCTAAAAAAGCAACTAGTTTTTGAGCAGTTTCCCCGCTATAAAATTCTTGTTTCCCGTTAATAGCAATTCTTTTTAATGTAGCGGCGAGCGCTGTATATTTTATGGTATCATTTTCTTTATAAACTTGTGAAAACAAGCTCTTTACTCCATTTCTTTTTATAAATGTTTCTCTATTGTTTTTAAGACTTGCTGCTTGAATCTTAGTGACAATAACACCTCTTTCTGCAAGAGCTATCACTGGTTTTAAAATTTCGGCCATTGGCAAAGAGCCAAATTTTTTGTGGACTTCAAAAATTCCAGCTATGGTTCCAGGAATTCCGGATGCCAATGCTGTTTCAGTGCTTTTTCCTTTTATAACCTTTCCATCTTTGTCTAAAAACATATCTTTAGTTGCAGCCATTGGCGCTTTTTCTCTGTAATCAATAGAGCCCGTTTCACCATTGGCTTTGCGATAAACCATAAATCCTCCGCCTCCAATATTTCCTGCTTGAGGATGTGCAACAGCGAGTGCCAATTCTGTAGCAATCATAGCATCAAAGGCGTTTCCTCCTTGCTTCATGATTTCAATTCCTATTTGCGATGCCTCTTCGCGAGCAGAAACAACCATTGCTTTAGTAGTTACTAATCCTGTGGGTTCCACTAATTTCTCATTAGACTTACAGCTTAAAAAAGCTATAGCAATCAGAAGTACAATTTTATTCATAATGTTGTCATTTTTTTATTTGTAAATAATAGTAAATCATTAAAAAATTCGGTGAATTCTTTTTCAAACTCAACGTAAAATTCAGTGAGTTCATTAGTAGCAAAACGCATTTTAGACTGATTTTTGGTTCGTTGATCCATTTGCGTCAAAATGTGCTTGATTCCCTCAATAGTGCGGTAACAAACTAACCAATTTTCCCTCATTAATATGGGCATGATTGAAATTGTTCTTTCTGACAAGATGTTTTTATTATCTTCTAGCGATTGATAAAAATGATTCACATAATCTTCGAGTTTCACTTTAGAATAGTTATGCCAGTTTTTAGCTAAGAAATGATCGTATAAGATATCGACAATTACGCCTGAATAATGATGATAATTTGCATGAAGGCGTTTTGTGCTTTGTCTAAATATTGGATGTGCATCAGTGAAGGTGTCAATAGCACGATGTAAAATAATCCCTTTTTGAATTTCGATAGGATAATTTTCAAATTGTTTTCCTCGAATTCCGTCGGCCATAAAATTGCCAATTTTAAGTAATTCATTGTCGCCAGAAAGATAGATATGTGCTAGAAAATTCATTCGTCTAAAATAAGAATTTTAATCCTACTTTTTTAATTTCGTATGAGTTTTATAAATCCTCAAGTATTATATTTGTGAACAATTACTAAAACAACGGCAACTCATAAATCAAATAAAATGACTTTAATTAAATCAATATCGGGAATACGCGGAACAATAGGTGGAAAAGTAGGTGACAATTTAACACCCGTTGACGCCGTAAAGTTTGCTTCTGCCTATGGGACTTGGTTAAAAGAATATAGTGGAAAAGAAAAATTAACAGTAGTTGTGGGTCGAGATGCTCGTATCTCTGGGCCTATGATACATAATTTAGTAGTCAACACATTAATAGGTTTAGGAATTGATGTTATTGATTTAGGTCTTTCGACAACGCCTACAGTTGAAGTTGCTGTCCCACTTGAAAATGCTGATGGTGGAATTATTTTGACTGCTTCTCATAATCCAAAGCAATGGAACGCCTTAAAGTTATTAAATGAAAAAGGGGAATTTCTAGATGGAGAAGAAGGAATGAAAATACTTGAAATTGCTGATGCTGAAGCTTTTGATTTTTCAGATGTTGATGATCTTGGTGAGATCACGATTAATGATGCTTATATGGACATCCATATTGATGAAGTTTTGAACTTGGCTTTAGTTGATATCGAAGCTGTAAAAGCAGCTAAGTTTAAAATCGTTGTAGATGGTGTCAATTCATCAGGTGGGATTATTATTCCTAGATTATTAAAATTAATGGGTGTTGAAGTTGTGGAATTATACTGTGAACCAAACGGACATTTCCCGCATAATCCAGAGCCCTTAAAAGAGCATTTGACTGATATTTCAGAATTAGTGGTCAAAGAAAAAGCTGATCTGGGAATTGTAGTGGATCCTGACGTAGATCGTTTGGCTTTTATTTGTGAAGACGGTGAAATGTTTGGTGAAGAATATACTTTAGTTGCTTGTGCTGATTATGTGCTAAGTAAAACACCTGGTAATGCGGTTTCAAATATGTCTTCTTCACGTGCTTTACGCGATGTAACGAAAATGCATCTTGGAAATTACGAAGCAAGCGCAGTAGGTGAAGTAAATGTGGTTAAATTAATGAAAAAGAACAATGCGATAATTGGAGGTGAAGGTAACGGCGGAATTATTTATCCTGAATTACATTATGGAAGAGATAGTTTAGTGGGAGTGGCGTTGTTTTTGACTCATTTGGCTAACAAAAAAATGAAAATTTCAGAGCTACGTGCTTCTTATCCTGAGTATTATATGAGTAAAAACAAAATAGAATTGACTCCTCAAATTGATGTTGATGCTATTCTTGTGGCTATGACTGAGAAATATAAAGAAGAAGATATCACAACAATTGATGGGGTGAAAATTGATTTTGCTGAAAATTGGGTTCATCTTAGAAAATCGAATACTGAACCTATTATACGTATATATACTGAAGCAGCTTCGCAAGAAAAAGCGGACGCACTTGCTGAGCGAATTATTACTGAAATTAAAGTAATTGCAGGGATTTAATAGCTGTAAATAATATAGTTCTAACCCTCTTAAAATTTTATTTAAGAGGGTTTTTTTCTAAAAAAGAATTTAATTATAGCGATTTATAATAGAAGTTTTTACTGATTATTAATATTAACAAAAGTTCAAAATGGCTATTTGATTAAAATTAATATCTTTGACTACTAATTAGATATAAAATGATTACTAAAACGGCACCCACAGCATTAGAATTATATTTTCAACAGTTTCGAGAAAATATAATCGGGATAGATCAAGAGTTTGAGTCGCCTTACGGCAAAAAACAAATTATTTATACTGATTGGACTGCAAGTGGTCGTTTATATCGTCCGATTGAGGAAAAATTGATGAACGAATTTGGCCCTTTTGTGGCCAACACGCATACCGAAACTACTATTTCTGGAACAGCGATGACTAAAGCATATCATCAAGCAAGAAAGATTATTAAAACCCATGTCAATGCAAATGCCGATGATGTCTTGATTACAGATGGAACTGGAATGACAGGTGTAGTTAATAAATTTCAACGTATATTAGGTTTAAAAGTACCAGAAAATCTCAAAAGCTTTATTACTATTCCAGCAGAAAAGAAACCAGTAGTTTTTATTTCGCACATGGAACACCACTCCAATCAAACTTCATGGTTAGAAACAATTGCTGATGTTATAGTGATTCCTTCTGATGAAGATGGATTATTTTGCATTAGAAATCTGGAATTATTATTAGATCAATACAAAGAGAGACCTTTTAAAATTGCATCAATCACTTCTTGTTCTAATGTAACTGGTATAAAAACCCCGTATCATCAGGTTGCAAAGATGATGCATCAGCATAACGGACTTTGTTTTGTAGATTTTGCTTGTTCAGGGCCTTATGTCAAAATTGATATGCATCCCGAAGATTCAGAAAGTTACTTAGATGCTATTTTCTTTTCGCCTCATAAATTCCTTGGTGGTCCAGGAACATCAGGTGTTTTAGTTTTTAATAAAAAATTATATCAAAATTTAGTACCTGACAATCCAGGTGGTGGAACAGTAAGTTGGACAAATCCTTGGGGTGAACATAAATATATTGACAATATCGAAGATAGAGAAGATGGTGGAACTCCGGGATTCTTGCAGGTAATTAAAACGGCATTAGCTGTTCAGCTAAAGGACCAGATGGGAATTGACAATATATTAAATAGAGAACATGAAATTGTAGAATACATCTTTTCGCAATTAGAATATGTTCCAAATATTAAGATTTTAGCAACCCAACACCAAGAAAGATTAGGAGTAATTTCGTTTTTTATTGACGATTTACATTTTAATTTGGGTGTTAAATTACTAAACGATAAGTTCGGAATTCAAACACGTGGCGGATGCAGTTGCGCTGGAACTTATGGTCACTTTTTACTGCATGTAGATCAAGAAACTTCAAATAAACTAATTGACGAAATAACTCTTGGAGATTTAATTAGAAAACCAGGTTGGATCAGAATGTCAATACATCCTACCACCACCAGTGACGAAATTGAGTTTGTATGCGAAAGCATAAAAGCATTAGCAGCAAATTACAAAGATTGGGAAAGGGATTATCATTATAATGGAATCACCAATGAATTTGTACATAAAAACGCTAAACCACTAGAGGAAGATTTAGTTAAAAACTGGTTTTCACTTTAGCGAAAAAAAAGATAAAATAAATGCACTTAAATATTTAGATGAGTAATATCGTTTTTTGTTAACATATAAGTCATTTAAGTTTTATTTTAAAGATCATTTTGAATGTGCTAAAATAGTAAGAAGTAATTTTCGCTTTAGTAAATGTATGGATAAAATAAATGCACGTAAATATTTAGATGAGTAGTATCGTTTTTTGGTAGCATATAAGTCATTTAAGTTTTATTTTTAAGATCATTTCGAATTTATGCTAAAAGAAAGAAGTAATAGCAGTGATAGCAATCTATAAAGATCAGATAGGTAATTAACATTTACTCTACAAGATTAACCAAACTATATTCTCAACTTATTAAAAATTGAGATAATCTATGAATAAATGTTCTATTATTAAGCTCTAATCTCCAATCACGATTCACCAATCACGAATTACGATTCACGAATCACGAATTACGATTCACGAATCACGATTCATTAAATCTACCTTCTATGCTTCCATCTCTTATGTGTCCAAAAATAAAATTCAGGAGCTTCTAGTATTTGGTTTTCTACTTCTTTTATATAAGCGGATGTAATATCAAAATTTGGAACTGAGTTTGGATCATCACTGAGTGGAACTATGGTGAGCTCATAATAGCCTCTTTTTACCTTTTTTACTTTTGCAAAAACGACAGTCATATCATATTTTTTTGCTAACATTTCTGGGCCAGTATGAACGGGCACTTCCACACCCATAAAACTTTCCCAATGAAATATTCGATCTGCTTTTGGTGATTGATCGCTTGCTAATCCGTAAACGCAAAGAATATTGTCTTTTTGATTCTGTGAAATTAAGGGTATTGTTACACTTGTAGGAACTAGTTCAGTATTGTATTTTGATCGAATATCTCGAACTAACTTATCAAAATATTTGTTTGCTAATTTTTTATAAACAGCAACTCCTTTTAAGGAAATTTTTTGGTTTAGTGTAATTAACCATTCCCAACTAGCATAATGAGACGCAATGAGCATGATGCTTTTTCCTTTTTTTTCGTATTCTTTAATTACTTCTAAATTTGTAATCGTAAATCTTTTGTTCATTTCTTCGGAGGAAATAGTCATTGTTTTGATCATTTCTAAAAACATATCGCAAAGATGATGATATGACTTTTTCTCAATTTCAAGTCGTTCTTTGTCGTTAAGGTTTGGCAAAGCCAAAGCCAAATTAGCTCTTACTGTTTTTTTTCTATAGCCAATAACATAATAGACAAAAATATAAATTAGATCAGATAGAAAATAAAATATCCGAAAAGGAAGAATAGAGATAAGCCACAAAATGGGAAATGCTATTATGAAAACAAGAAATTGCATGCTGTATTATTTTTTGCAAAGATAAGGTAAAAATATAGATTGCTATTAATATCGAGTAGTTACCGTGGTAGCACTACAGAATTACTATCTTTACAATTCACAATAAACACACTTTATGAATACCCTATTAATAGTAATAATTCTTGCTAATGTTTTACTTAGTTATAAAGGTTTTAATGATCTTTCATTTTTTAGAAAGTATGAATTTCACGTTGGAAGTATCCGCTCAGGAGAGCAAGTGAGAATGCTCTCTTCAGGATTTTTACATGTTGATATGACGCATTTAATTTTTAATATGTTGACACTTTGGTTTTTTGCGCCAGTGGTCATTAATTTAATGGGCGGTTTCTCGTTTATATTAATATACTTTGGAAGCTTGATATTTGGAAATTTACTCACAATGGCATTTCATAAAGACGATTATGGTTATCGAGCAGTTGGTGCTTCGGGAGCTGTAACAGGAGTGTTATACTCCGCTATTTTATTACAACCTGATATGATGCTAGGAATCTTTTTTATAATACCAATGCCAGCTTATCTTTTTGGAATTTTATATTTATTATATTCTATTTATGGTATGAGAGCTAAGAATGATAATATCGGGCATACCGCACATTTTGGAGGAGCAGTAGGAGGCTACTTAATTACTTTAATAAAAGAGCCATCTCTTTTAGTAGATCATACGTTGATGGTAGTTTTATTAGCGATTCCAATAATTATACTTTTTGTACTTCAGAAATTAGGAAAACTATAGTGGCATAACTTTTGAAAACGGATAGCCACAAACAATAAAATTTAAAATTATGAAAAAAGCATTATTTATTATGTCCGTCTTATTTATGACAATGTCTTACGGCCAAGAGGTAAAACAAATTCCTCAAATTAGTGTAAGTGGTGAAGGAAAAATAAAAGTTATCCCTGATGAAGCTACAATAGTTGTCACAGTTGAAACTAAAGGCAACAACGTAAAAGATGTAAAAAGACAAAATGATACTAAAATTGAAGCTGTATTGAAATTTATAAAAAAAATGAATTTGGCAACAGCCGATTTTAAAACACAGCGTGTAGCTCTAAATCCACAATATGATTATGAAAAAAAGAAGCATAATTACAATGCCACTCAAACAATAGAAATTATTTTAAGAGATTTGTCTGTTTATGATCAGTTAATGGAGGGTTTAGTAGATGCAGGAATTAATAGAATTGATAATGTAACTTTTGAATCATCAAAATTAGCGCAATATCAATCAGAAGCTAGAAAATTAGCTATCAAAGGAGCTAAATTAAAAGCAGAAGATTATGTATCAGTTTTAGGTCAGAAAGTGGGTCGTGCAATTACAATAGCGGATAACTCGCAAAATTACTATCCGCAACCACGATATGCCTCTATGAAATTAATGGAAAGTAGTGATATGAATGCTCCAAGAGAGACGCTCGCAATGGGAGAAATTAATATTATTGCAAATGTTACCGTTAGTTTTATTTTAGAATAAAAAAATAATATAAGTCACATTTTAAACAGAGGCTAAATTTTATCTAAATTAGTAGGTCAACGTTTCTAAATAAAATTTTCACTAAAACACTTTGCAGAATTTCAATGTAAAATTTTGCAAAGTGTTTTTATTTTATAGAAATTAGTTATTATCTATTAATTGTAACATTCCAAAAGAAGATGCGATATGAAAATTAGGTTCTTCTGTATTCGGGTTGACCCATGAGATCCACGTGGGTTCAAAGATTGATTTTTCTATTTCATTGTATTTAGCTCTAAAAATCCCAGTTTCAATTACATTATCATTTAATATATGTAGCATTTTTAATGACGATATACTAATGGCACCTTCTACGGTAAAGCTATCCTCATTTATTGATGATTTGACTTCTAAATGACCTTGTGGCCAATTCCAATCAAAGTCGAAATTTTTATTGGGATACGCAACAAAATCCATAATTCTAGCAGCAGTGTCTATTTCTAAGCAATAATATGGATTTAATGAATTATCAGGTCTAAAAAATAATTCTACTCTATCTGAATTTCCAATACTTTGAATACTTTCATCCTTTTTTTCGATATGGATCATAGTATCATACACAGTAAAACAAAAGTATAAATTGTCATTATCCCACAATGCTTTGAATTCAATTTTTGAAGGCACAACGATATCCCAAGGCGAAGAAAAGTCAGTGAGCATGGCTGCTTCTTTCCATATCGGATGATCGCCATTACCACTAATCTCTAACTGATTTGACTCAATAAATTTCACATCGTATTGTTTTGTTTCTTGCATCATAGGTACTATCTTATTATTTGCAGTCATATTAATAAAGTGAAATCACGTTTTTATTACAAATGAATACACTTTAACTACAAAACCAAATCTACAACTTATATGCATCATCTGGAAATAAAATCATTTTTCCTGTTGCTTTATTTATAGGCATTTTTGTATTTGCGACACGCAAATATTTCCCAAGCTGATTAGCTAATTTTTTTGCCATTTTAGGATATATTTTGAGTACGTCATTTTGTTCTCCGATGTCTGTTTTAGTGTTGTATAATTCCAATTTTATATCTTCATGAAAATAGATTAGTTTCCAGTCGCCTTGCCTTATTGCGCTATATAATTTTAGTGCTGGGCCTTCAGGACCCCAAACATGAGGATAGTGCCAATATAAATAAGAATCGTTTTTTACTGTTTTTTGTTTTAATAAAGGCACAAAACTTTTTCCATCGATATTTTGAATTGTTGACTGTGGCGTAATTTCAGCCATATCAAGAAGTGTAGGGTAGAGGTCTTCAATAATTATATTATTAGCATTTATGCTATTTTTATTTGTTATTCCAGGCCATTTTGTAATAAATGGAATTCGGATACCGCCTTCATAAGCCGATCCCTTGCCGCTACGTAAAGGTGTGTTATGGGTATGCAATTCTCCTGCTCGAGTGTGAGCACTTAAACCACCATTATCAGATAAAAATATAATTATTGTATTCTATCAATTTCTTTCTCTTCTAAATAATTCATTATATCGCCTAAACTTTTGTCCATTCCTTCAATTAATGACGCGTATTTAGCTTCAATTAATGGCAAACCGGCATCTAGGTATTTTTGTATAAAACGCTTATCAGCTTCAATTGGTGTATGGATCGCATAATGCGACATATAAAGTAAAAAAGGTTTTTTGTCACTTTGAGCTGAGTCCATTTTCAAAATGGCTTCCTGTGTTAATGCTTCGGATAGGAATATGTCCTTTCCCCAATATTTTTCTAGTCCAGGAACTGCTCGTTCATCAGTAACTCCATCCTTATTACCAAAATTTTCTATTCCTAAATAACTTTTAGGTTGTCCCGCTGCATGACCGCCAATATTTATATCAAATCCTAAATTCAAAGGGTTTTCTCCATCCGTTTTGTAAGCACCAAAGTGTGCTTTGCCAACATGAATTGTGCGATAGCCATTTTTTTGAAATAATGCAGAAAATGGAGTAGCATTAATAGATTTTGCGAGAGTAGGATCATTACTTAAACCATTCAAGTTCCATTCTGGAATCGTTACTAAATCAGAATCTCCCTCTTCGCTTTCATTTTTTTTAAAAGTCCAATTGGTCACTTTATGATGGATAGGATTCATTCCAGTGAGTAAACTTATTCTACTTGGTGTACAAACAGCTGTAGCATAAGCATTGGTAAACTTCATGCCTTCACTTGCTAATCTTTCCATATTAGGAGTATGGTAGATCGAATTCCATTTTGTTTTTTCTTTATAAAAATGTACTGATGTATCTTGCCATCCCATATCATCTACTAAAAAAATGATAATATTTGGCTTAGGAATGTCCTTGTTTTTTTCTTGAGCAATTGTAATTACAGGGTTTAAAAATAAAGTTAGAACCAACGATATGGCCAATAAATATTTCATAAAAAAGTTTTTTTAAATTTACAAATTGTGATAATTATTCTCTTTACTATCAAATGTATTTTAATTGAAAAATGATTGTTATTAGAATTATTTATTTCTAATAACAATCATTTTTATAAAATGAATACAAAATCACTTGTTGCAGTGACCTGTGTTTAGTTATGATAAAGGAAAACCAAATTAAATTTTGATTTATATTAATCCATTAACAACGTTAATTCTAATTACTATTACTAATCGTTAAAGTATAAAAAGAATTAGTTGTATCCTTATTTTCCATTACATATCTGTAATTGGACTGTATTTAGGAACTAAAACTTTCATCACACTCCAACCTATTAGATAACAAACCGCACATATTGAAAAAATGATAAAATATCCTGCTTCAATTCCTTGGAATCCCATAAAAGCCATATTGGTTTCTTTTGAAAAATCAAATAACATTCCAGATCCTTTATTAATTAATGTCGAACCAATTCCGCCCGCTAATCCGCCAATTCCAACAATAGTGGCGATAGCTTTTTTAGGAAACATATCCCCAACGGTAGTAAATATGTTAGCAGACCAAGCTTGATGAGCAGCACCTGCGATGCCAATTATTATTACTGGAATCCAATAGGTGATATGACCCAATGGTTGGGCTATTAAAGCTAATAATGGAAAAAATGCAAAAATTAACATCGAACGCATTCTACCCGCATAAGGATCCATTCCTTTTTTCTCGACAAAATATGTTGGTAACCAACCTCCTATAATTGAAAGTAAAGTAATCATATACAACACAAATAATGGAAGAGCTGCTTGTGTAGAATCCATTTGGTACACAGAACTTAAATATGCTGGTGTCCAAAATAAAAAGAACCACCACACTCCATCAGTCATAAATTTGCCAAAAGCGAAAGCCCATGTTTGTTTGTATTTAAAACATTGCATCAAAGAAACTTTTGCTGACGTTTCGGGAACATATCCTTCCAATTTACTATCGGCAATATCATCTTGTTGAATGTATGCTAATTCAGTAGCCGTTACTTCTGGATGTTTTTCTGGTTTATCATACATAAAAATCCAAAATCCCATCCATACAAAGCCTAAAGCACCAATTATTATAAAGGCCATTTCCCAGCCAAATGCTCTTGCAATAAATGGAATTGAGATTGGCGCAGCTAAAGCTCCAACTGTAGCACCTGCATTAAAAATACTAGTAGAGAGCGCTCTATCTTTTTTAGGAAAATATTCAGCAGTTGCTTTAATAGCCGCTGGAAAGTTTCCTGCTTCACCCACTGCTAACACAAAACGTGCAAATATAAAAAGGGTAACACTTACATTAATGACCATACCTGTATCATTTACAGTGGCAATAATATCTTTAGCTTCTTCAAAACCTACAAACCAATTTCCTGTAATAATTCCGGCAGTTGCAATTCCACAATAGGCGTGTAAACAGGCTCCAACAGACCAAATCCCAATTGCCCAGAGAAATCCTTTTTTCGTATCCATCCAATCGACAAAACGACCTGCAAACAACAATGATATCGCATAAAATATCGAAAATAAAGCTGTAATATTTCCATAATCATTATTAGTCCAATGGAATTCAGGAGCAATAAAATCACTCCAAGTTAGCGACAATACTTGTCTATCTAAGTAGTTTATTGTCGTTGCAAAGAATAGTAATCCGCAAATTTTCCAGCGATAATTTTTATTTTTTATTTCCATAGAGCAAAAGCGTTTAAAAAGGATAAATAGTTATGGTAGCAATAGTTATAATTTAAAGGATAATTTTGAAAAAGTAAAATGAATATTAAAATTCAACACTTTTATAGATTTTATAATTTAGGCATTTCTGCACGTTTGTATTAAACTCATTGCTTTAAAGATATAATCAGAAAGTGTATCATAATCACCAGCTTCAATTAAATCAGTTTTTAGCAATTTGCTACCCATTCCTACGGCTGAAACTCCAGCTCCAAACCAAGATTTTAAATTTTGTTCTTCTGGTTCCACTCCACCTGTAGGCATAAATATAAGATCAGGAAATATATCTTTTATGGTTTGTATATAGGAAGGACCCACTAAATTGCCCGGAAAAATTTTTACTAAACTCGCACCAAGTGTTTGCGCCTGATGAATCTCTGTTGGTGATAAACATCCCGGAATCCATGCCATTTCATTGCTATACACTAAGGTGGCCACTTCAGCAGAAACAATAGGACTTACAATAAAATCAGCTCCCAAGTTGATATATTCTTGTGCTTTTTCAGCTGTTTTTATAGTGCCTATGCCTAGTAACAAATCGGGCATTTCATTTACCGCAACTGTTTTAAGTGCTTTAAAATTGATGGACGCATTAGCACCGCGATTAGTATATTCTAATATTCGCACACCTGAATGATAAAGTGCCCGTAATATATTAATGCTTACTTCTTGATTTTCGTGGTAATATAAAGGCAGTAATCCTGACTCCACGATTTGTTGAATGACCCGTTCTTTTTTATTCATCTTGGTTGATTAGTTTTATAATTTCTGTCGCTTCTAATGTAGTGGCATCGCCTTTTATAAATAATTTTTGAAAAGCTGCTCTGGAAGCAAAATCAATAATAGCTTGTGGTTGTTCTTTATTTATAATTCCATATATCAAACCAGCCATAAAACAATCTCCTGTTCCCACTTTATCTATAGGCTTATCAGTATGGAAAGTTTTACTATTATATAGTTTATCTTCTTGAAATAAGGTGGTAAAATATTTGACATTTTCTCCTTCACTAAAGCGAAAAGTATTGGCAACTGTATGACAACTAGGATACTGTTTTAAAATAGCTCTCGAAGAATTTTCAGCTTCTATTAATAAGTCGGCGTCTGAGGTTGTATTTGCGATTTTATCATCGACTTTAATTCCTAACATTCTGTCAGCAGCCCATATATTGCCCATGATAACAGTGGCATACTTAGCTAAATTTGGCATAACTATAATGGGGTCGCTACCATATTTCCAAAGTTTTTCCCTGAAATTTAGATCTAAGGAAATAGTAATACCTTTTTTTGACGCAACCTTTAATGCATCTTCACATAGTGTAGCGATATCAGCATTCAAAGCAGGAGAAATAGCAGTAAAATGAAACCAAGTAACCCCTTCAAAAATGGCTTCCCAATTAATATCAGAACCTTTTAATTCAGAAAACGATGAGTATTTACGATCGTAAATGACACCAGCATTTTTTACATCGGCACCTTGGTTTAAATAGTATGATCCAATTCTTTCACCTGATTTGATTGTAGCAGTAGTTTCTACTTTATTCTCTTTATAGTACGCGAGAATTTTGTCACTAAGAAAATTATCGGGTAACGCAGTGCAGTATGAAACCGGAATGTTCCATTTGGCTAGAGCCAAGGCTACATTACTTTCTGCACCACCTACATACGCATTCATATCTTGTTCTTGTGGGAAATTTTCTCCCATACTATATCTTAAAAGGATTTCTCCAAAACAAAGTACTTTTCCCATAGTTTTACTGCTCAATTTTTTAATAAGTTAAATTTTTTCTTACCTTTTATCAACAATTTTTAAAATTGCTTAATTAATTATCTTCCCATCCACCCACCATCGACGTTTATTAAGCTTCCATGAATATAATTGGCAGCAGCCGAACACAGAAAAACTATTGGACCTTTAAAGTCCGCTGGTTGTCCCCATCGATTTGCAGGAATACGCCCTAAGATCGAACTGCTTCTTTCATGGTCTTCTCTAAGTGTTTTTGTATTTTCTGTAGAGATATATCCAGGAACTATAGCGTTTACATTTATGCCTTTAGCGGCCCATTCGTTTGCGAAAGCTTTTGTCAATTGTGCCACAGCTCCTTTACTAGCAGCATATCCTGGCACATTAATTCCACCTTGATATGATAAAAGAGAAGCGGTAAAAACAATTTTGCCTTGCTCTCTTTTTAGCATTTCTTTCCCTATTTCACGTGTTAAAATAAAGGGCGCTGTTTGATTAACTGCAATGGCTTCATCCCAAAAATCATCAGGATGTTCAGCTATCGGTTTGCGCAAAATTGTGCCAGCATTATTAATCAAAATATCAATTACAGGATGATTTGTTTTTACATTTTTAATAAAATCATATAAAGAATCACGATTAGAAAAATCACATTGGTATGAATAAAATTTTCTACCTGCTGCAATAACGGCTTTTTCAATTTCACTTCCATTAGCTTCTAATGAAGCAGAAACGCCTATTATATCAGCACCTGCTTCAGCAAGAGCAATTGCCATTTCTTTACCTATTCCTCGTTTACAGCCTGTAACTAATGCTAATTTACCTTCTAATTGAAACAAATCAAGAACCTTCATATTTTATTATTTATTATTTTATACTAACAATTAGTGGATTTTTTATCTCCATTGCAAATCTGTTTAAATAATCAATCCACTGTACATTATTTGTAATTTTTCCAGCCTTATCCCATGCGCCACCCGTATAGTATACAATTGGTTCATTATTTTTTACTTCAGTTTGCGCTAACATTTGCTCTTTTCCTACTAACATTGTATTTACAGGAGTTGTCAAAATTACACCTACGCCAGTTGTACCATCTTCACCATGCTTAGGTTCCCAATAGCTCATGATTCCCTCTTGCTCATTTAAAGATATGATACCCGTTTCAGGTCTTTTAATTATTCCAGCGACAACTGTCAAAGGTTTAGTATCATTAAAAGAATAAACATTTTCTAACTGATACAATTGAGATCCAGCATCTAATGACATTGTTTTGGTTGCTTTAACTTTAAGTCCATTGACATTCCACTCATCATAAGTAAGTTTAAAAGTAGATCGCAATGGTCCATTATCCATTATTTTCCATTGGTGATAATTTCCGGAATAGCGGACTGTATCATTCACATAAGGAGCCATATTACCGGCGCCAAGTGTGAAACCAACATGATAATAATCTAAACCGTCTCCGCTATCTTTATGATAATCTTCCGACTTATAACGTTTGTCTAAAATCATTTTATCAGTACGTTTTACCCAAATATCATTACCATAAGCATCTCCTTTTGTTTTTTCAAGTGCTTTACCATAAGTGCGAAACGCAATCTTGTCGTTTTCCCAAGCAAAATCATCCATACGTTCAGGCACGTAACGAGCATAAGTTTTCACTGGAAAAACTTGAGGTTTGCCTTTTTGTATCGAAAGTTGTACTACTGATTTAGCTTTAACAGTAACTTGTACTAATAAATTTTGAATTATTTTAGAGCCTCGACGTTCCAACTGATATTGTACTTGTTTCTTAGTATTGCTATTAATTACTATAAAATTGCTTGTATCAATTTGAGGATATGCCGCTAAAATAGATTCCCATTTTATAGCAACAACCGCTTCTTTTCGTTCGTAGACTGTATTGTTTTGAATACTAATCATTTTTTTTGTTTGTGCAAATAGAGCGAAAGGCAACAGGAAAAATAGTGAGAGAAAAAATTTGTTTGATTTCATAGTATGGGTTATAAAGTATTAGTAAAACGTTGATTCCAACTGTCAAGAATAAAATTACAATACCTATAACAAGGGGCAAATTAATCATTTACCCCTAATAATATTGATACTATTTTATCTTTTATGAGTATTATTCATTTGCAGGTTTGCCAATGGTAGCAAGAATTCCACCATCTACGTAAATAATTTGACCATTTACAAATTTACTTGCATCAGAAGCTAAAAAGACAGCAGTTCCCGCAAGATCTTCTGGCTCACCCCAACGACCTGCTGGAGTTCTACTAATGATAAAATCATTAAAAGGATGTCCATCAACACGGATTGGCTCTGTTTGAGAAGTAGCAAAATATCCTGGACCAATTCCATTTACTTGAATGTTATATTTAGCCCATTCGGTAGCCAGATTTTTAGTTAGCATTTTTAATCCACCTTTTGCAGAAGCGTAAGCACTTACATTATCACGTCCTAGCTCACTCATCATCGAGCAAATATTTATGATTTTTCCTGATTTTCTAGCAATCATGCTTTTAGCAACCAACTTAGACATAATAAAAACACCTACTAAATCTACATCAATAACTTTACGGAAATCCTCTACTGACATATCAATAGCTAATACGCGCATAATAATTCCAGCATTATTAACTAAAATATCTATTTTACCATGTGCCGCTTCCATTGCTGCAACCTGAGCTTCGGCTTCTTTTTCATCAGTAACGTCAAACACATAACCTGTTGCTGTATATCCTGCGTTTTTATAATATTCTATTGCTGTTTCAAGAGGCTCAAGTGTATTGTTAGTAATGATTAATTCAGCACCAGCTCTAGCTAATCCTTCCGCCATTGCCATTCCCAATCCGTGAATACCACCTGTGATAAGTGCCGTTTTTCCTTTTAAATCAAATAAGTTCATGTTGTTTTTATTTTAAATCGTTAATAGTGCAGTGATCCATATCTCCATAATCTAGGTTTTCGCCAGCCATTCCCCATATAAAACTATAGTTTGATGTTCCAGCTCCTGAATGTATAGACCAGTTAGGAGAAATTACAGCTTGTTCATTTTGCATCCAGATGTGTCTTGTCTCTTGTGGTTCACCCATAAAATGACACACGCTTTGATTTTCTGGAACCTCAAAATAGAAATAGGCTTCCATACGTCTGTCGTGGGTGTGCGCTGGCATAGTGTTCCATACGCTTCCTGCTTTTAGCTCTGTCATTCCCATTTGAACTTGACAAGTTTGAACCACGCTATTCACAATCAATTTATTTATAATTCTATGATTAGCTGTTTCCATTGATCCTAACTCTACAATTTCTGCATCAGCTTTTGTAATTTTTTGGGAGGGATAAGTATGGTGCGCGGGAGCAGAGTTCAAATAAAATTTTGCTGGATGATTTGCGTCTGATGATTCGAAATATACTTCTCTGATACCTTTGCCTAAATACAAGGCTTCTTTATAATCAAGTTCGTATTGCTCTCCATCTGCAGAAACAATTCCTTTTCCTCCTACATTGATTATCCCAAGTTCTCTTCTTTCTAAAAAGAAATTTGCTTTTATATTATCTGGATTTGGCATAGCCAATTTTTCATTTTTTGGCGTCGCTCCACCAACGATATATCGGTCAAAGTGCGATAACGTTAAATTAACTTGATCGTCAACAAATAGATTTTCTATTAAAAAATTAGATCGTAATGATGCTGTATCCATTTGCTTTGCTTCATTTGGACTTACTGCATAGCGACTTTCAAAATTTGTATTCATTGTATATATTTTAAAATTTGTATTCTGTTACTAAAAAACAAGATATTGTTTTACTCTAAAACTATCCTTTACCTACAGGATTTATTACACCATATTAGTTTTATGTTGACATTCTACGTATTAATTGTACAGGAGTGGTGGTAACATCTGACAGCACTGAAATTTCAACATCATTTGATTTTTCTTCTAATTTTTTTAGAACAATTTCAACCACTTTAACACCAAATAACACTGGGAATTGCTCAATAGTTGTGAGTGATGGTCTTACAATTTCCGTACGAGAATCATTAGAATATCCTACAATTTTAAGATCTTCAGGGACCTTAATATTATGTTCACGTGCATATTCCAAGGCCGCAATGGCGCTCGTGTCATTAGCAGTAAAAATCGCATCGGGTTTATTATCTCCCTCAAACATGATTTCCATTACTTTTCTAGCATTTTCATGTGTTAATTCTTGATGAAAAATAAGATCTTCATTTATAGCAACCTTATACTGATCACACGCTTTTTTATAACCTGCAAGGCGATCTATATATAGATTTGATGTTAGTGGACCTGAAATATGAGCTATTTTTTTGCAACCTAATTCCAGTAAATGTTGTGCTGCTAAATATCCACCTCTAAAATCATCGCCTTTAATTATTGTAGCATTGTAAGGCTTGGTGGGAACGCGATCATAAAAAATAAGAGGAATATTATTTTTGACAAATACATCAAAATGACTAAAATCCTCTGTTTCAAGAGTACAAGCGACAATTAATGCATCTACACGTGAAGAAAACATCGTAGACGCCAATTCTTTTTCAAGTGTGATCGAATCATTGGATTGACAAATAACTAAATTATAACCGTGCTTATAAAGCTCGTTTTGAATTGTTGTAATTACGGCAGCATGAAAAAACATTGATATACGCGGGACCAGCAATCCTATAGTGTTGGTTTTATTATTGCGTAAACTAGAAGCCATTAAATTACGTCTATAGCCTAATTTCTCCGCCATATCAATAACACGTTTCTTAGTTTCTGCCTTCACATAGGTTCCGTTATTTAATGCTCTTGATATTGTAGCAGGTGATAACTTCAGTGCTTTTGCAATATCTAATATTGTATTATCGTGATTTTTTTCTTTTTCTTGCATGGTGTCACTCTATGTATTTGTGAATGATTTGATTGTTGTTATCTAGTTAACTTTTTATGCTTTACTGAAAGATGGTAATTATCTTATTCCAATAAAAACCCGTCTGCTGTCTCTTTTAAATATTTTTTTAAAACTGGAGTTAATTTTTTAACCATGGGATGATCTGCTTTATAAATATTATTCATCTCAAATGGATCTGCTTTCATATTAAACAAAACTAGCTCGTTTATTCCGTTTTTCTTCACATACGATAATTTATAATCTTTAGTTCGAACTCCTCTAAAACCAGTATTGATATCGACATTATCACTGATAATAGCACCCATAATGAATTGCTCAGTGGGTGTTTTACCTTTTCCTTTTAGATAATAAGAGGCATAACTTTTTCCATCAATATCAGTTGGGATTTGGTTTTTCATACCCATCATATCTAAAATAGTTGGATATATATCAGGTAAACTTCCTAAAAATGTATTATCCATTCTAGGGTTGACATGACCTTTCCAATTCACGATAAAGGGGATTCGAAGTGATTCCTCATAAATATTATTTTTAGATACTTCAGAGTGTTTTCCTAAGCAATTTCCGTGATCTGCCATAATAATGACAATTGTATTTTCGTCTAATTTTTGGTCTTTTAAACCTTGAAGTATTCTCCCTATTTGTTCATCTACACCAGTAATATTAGCGTAATAATATTTAATATCATGTCGATATTGATCTCCACCTTTAGTTCCTGCAGGAGGGATATTTCCATCTTTGATTAAATCTTCTAAGGGAATGTCTTTGTATAGGTTATAATAATTTTCAGGAACCGTTTCATATTCTGAATGTGGCGGATTCATTGAAACTACAAGAGAAAAAGGAGCATCTGTTTTACGAATATTTCCATTTTCGTTTTTCATAAAAGCAATTGCTTTATCAGCTTCATGAATGGGTCCCCATTGATCAACGTAATGAAATTCATCTCTTTTAGCATTGGTATCCCAATACATGGGTCTATTATGCACGTCATAAGTTCCGTAAGAATACCAATAATCAAAACCATGACGTTTTTCAGGAGAGGTCCATTCGTTCCAAGCCACTTTGCCGATATTATTTGAAGTAGGAATATAGGGTTTATAAGGAGAATCTAAATGCCATTTACCTATATAACCGTTAGAATATCCATTCTTTTTTAAAATATCCGACCAAGTAATTGCATCATCTTGTAACTCAACTCCAAAAGGAGCAGAAGCAGAATTTACGTTGCTATACACCTTGTTTTTTACAGGCCATTGCCCCGTCATTAACATAGCTCTTGCTGGAGAGCATACCGGATAATTACTAACCATTTGTCCCAATACTAAACTTTCCTTGGCGTATTTATCTAAAAAAGGGGTCATCACCGGCTCTTTACCTTCAAATCCTATCGCTTGCCCTCTCCACTGATCAGCCATAATAATTAATAAGTTAGGCTTAGTGTTTTTAGAATTTGGTGTTTGTGCGATGCTGTAAATGCTACTTAAAAAGCAGATTGCCAAAAGTAGTTTCACTGAAAAAAGAGAATGTGTTCTATTGATCATTATTTTATTTTTTTTAAAATTTAGTTTAAAATCTAACAAATTCCTACTCAATAATTAGTAACATATTATTAGATTATTTTCATTTTATAGTTTACTTTTTAAATTAATGTATCTGCTTACAATTTAAATACTTACTGTCAATAATTTAATTTTTATATTAGTAGACAGCTTCATAATCAACTTTAGTTATAAAAGAAAATTCTTTACAGAAATTTAAAAAATGTTACAAACATAAAACATTTCTAATTTGTAAAACATAGTTATTAAACGCAATCACTAAAGGTTGTTTTCTTAAATTTTATTCTTTTAATGTCACTTTAAACACATATACAGGTATTTCAGTTGGTAAAACCTTAGGCATCATTATATTAAGTGCCGTGCTATTTTGTTTCCAATTTATCTTAGTATTTGATCCTAATAAATTGATAGATTTAATTTTATATTTTTCTTTTACAAGAGCTTTTATATCTAAGTCCGGTGCAGTCCAACTACGAGCAATTATGTAAACAATATTTTCTTTAGAAGTAAAATAAATATCTGGTAAAATTGTTTTTGAAGTAGTATCTGAATCAGAATCGTGCACCATAGTTCCAGCTAATGTTTTAGAGGAAACTTGTTCTGAAATTACGCTCCATGGTTTTGTATTATATATTGCTTCGCTATTAATGGTCATCCATTCGCCTATTGCTTTTAAACGTTCTACAGCTTCTGGAGGAAACGTACCATCCGCCTTTGGGCCAATGTTTAACAGTAAGTTTCCACCCTTGCTCACTATTTCGACTAATTGTCTAACCAGTAGTTCAGGGGATTTCCATTCATTATCATGACGATTAAAAGCCCAACCTCTGCTCATGGTAATACAAGCTTCCCATGGTTTTGGGTTGGCATCTTTAGCAATTTGTTGTTCAGAAACATAATAATCACCTAGACCATTTCCTATACGATTATTCACAATGCAATTTGGCTGCAACGTTTTTATCATAGTTAATAGTTCTTCACTTTGCGCTTTGGTAATTAGTTCAGGAGTATCAAACCATAGTACGCTTACAGGTCCATAGTTAGTAAGTAATTCTCTTATTTGAGGTTTTACTTTTCTTTCAAAATATTTTGAGATGTCTTTTTTATCTTCATCTGGAAAGTCGACTAAATTACTTCGTCCTCCTTTTGTAGGCCAATTCGTTGGTACATCTGGATCTTCCCAGTCTCTACCCAATGAATAGTAAAAGCCTAATTTCATGTCATTTTCTTTGCAAGCTTGGGCTAATTCCTGCAGTGGATCACGCTGAAAAGGAGTCTTGTTGACAATATTATAGTCACTGCTAGGTGAATCGTACATCGCAAAACCATCATGGTGCTTAGTGGTAATGACAACGTATTTCATGCCTGCATTTTTGGCCATTTTTACCCATTGATCAGCCTTAAATAGTGTAGGGTTAAAATCATTGGCTAAGCTAGCATATTCTTTTATAGATAGTTTTTCATATATCATAAAATGCTCATTGCCCTTATAACGCTTTCCATTCCAATCACCAGCTGCTTGGGAATATAGTCCCCAATGTAAGAACATACCAAACTTTGAACCGCTCCACCAATCTAATTGGTCAGCTGGTTTGACGATTTGTTGCTGGGCAAATAAATTCAGATTAAGTACTGATAGAATTAAAAGCATAAAAATTTTTTTCTTCATCTTTTTTTCTTTACTGGATATTGGTTCTTTTTACTAAGAAAGAGTATTATACTTTCTATTTTTGTAACTATTGAATATTATAATTGTTTCACTAGCATCCAGCTTTTTCTGGAGAAAATTAAAACAGTTAAGCATTGGGCTTTAGCCAAAATATTTTGTTTGGCTAAAGCTATTTATCTTTACTAATTACATTTTTCCAGCTAAAGATGGAGGCATCACAACCTAAAACTCGATGCATCTCAACCTAAAACTGGATGCAATTCAACCTAAAGCTGAATCTAACTCTAACTCAACCTTTTTAAAATAGAATGCACGGAATAGTTATAAATCATTTAATTGTCTTTAATTATTTAAATCTGACAAGTATTGAATATCTGTCAATTTGTATAAGATCATAAAAATTATAGCTATAAAACATTTAAACACAACATTTTTAAACTTAATAGAGTAGGAGTGAAATTGATATTATAATTTTAGAAACGAAGTTTTCTTTTTTGAAATTATAAATACCATTGTTTGTATCTCAATAATGCTTCTGCAAAATAATAATCAGCATAAGTTAATGGCACGTCGATTTCATTGTTGTGAGGAATTGATCCTACACTATGCATCAAAAGATACCCACCATTAGTTCCAAGTTTAGCTCTATATTTATCGCTAGACATTGATTTTATCATTGTTTTTGCCGATGAAACATATTTTTCTTTCTCTGCACCTGTTGTGTATTGCCCTAATTCTAATAAAGCAGAAGCAAATATAGAAGCTGCAGATACATCACGTAAAGCATTTGGTATTTCTTTAGCGTCAAAATCCCAATATGGAATCTTATCTGCAGGCAAATTTGGGTGATTTAATATAAACTGAGCTATTCCTTTAGCTTGTTTTAAGTAAGCAGGATCTTTAGTGAAACGGTACATCATGATGTAACCATATAAAGCCCAACCTTGACCGCGGCTCCAAGCACTTTCATCAGCTGCACCTTGTGCTGTCACCTTTTTTCTAACATCTCCATTTGTCAAATCGTAATCTAATACGTGGTAAGAGCTATAGTCAGGTCTGAAATGGTTTTTTATAGTTGTATTGGAGTGGGTTCTTGCTATATTTGCAAAGCTTTTGTCATTGCTATTTAAGCTAGCCCATTCTAGCATTTCTAAATTCATCATATTATCGATGATAACTGGACCTACAAATCCTTTTTGGCGCAAAGCTCCTTCAGATATTTCCCAAGACTGAATCACTTTTGCATCTGGACGGTATCTAGTAGCAAGTGATTTAGCTGATTGAAGAATTACATCCTTATATTCTTGTTTATTATCTAAACGGTAAGCATTTCCAAAACTACAATACATCATAAAACCTAAATCATGATTTTGAGTAAAGTATTTTACTGGCTCTAAAACAGTCAACTTTTGATTTGCTGCTGCTAGTATTGAAGGATCTTTAGTATATTCATATATATAAAATAAGGTTCCAGGATAAAAACCACTACACCACCAGTAAGCATCGCTGTTAATGTTTTTATTGTTTTTGAATGTTTTTGGTAAGGAGTCTTTTGGCGTGTTTTTCATTAAATATTGATATTGCTTTGCAGCAAAAACAAAATTTTCATCAATAAGCGCTTTCATTTCTTGTTTGTCATCATTTTTTGTTGTCTTCATGCCGCAGCTATAAAGAACAAAAATGAATAGGAGGGAAGATATTATTTTCATAATGAGTGAAATTTGGTAATTTATTTAGGTAATTGATATAAGTAAAATAAATGCTGCTTTATTAGGATTGTTTTCAAGCGGAAATACATTTTTATTTTTTGCATTTTATAAATTGAGCACAATCAAACTTTGCTGCTATAAAACAAAATTTTGATTGCGCTCAATATTTATTAGTGATACAATACTACTTATTAAGCAGTATAATAGGTTTTACCAACCTGGATTTTGTGTTAACTCTTTATTAGAAGCTATTTCTCTTGAAGGAATAGGATATAATAAATGTTTAGGTGCTACATTGCTTCCACCAAAACCTGCATATTGCTGATTTCCTGTTGTTGGGGCAGTTGACATTTCTGCACCAACTGCATTCATAGTTTGAACAAATTTGCCCCATCGAATTAAATCTGATTTACGTGTTCCTTCAAAACATAATTCACGCATACGTTCATCTTCGATTGCTAATTGAAAATCAGCTTTAGACAATCCTGCTGGTAAATCAGCAATCATGCTAACTGTATTAATAGGAAGATTATATCCTCTACGACGCACTTGGTTAACAGCATTGTAAGCTGCAGCAGTTGGACCGCTAACTTGATTTTCTGATTCTGCCATCATTAACAATACATCAGCATATCTTAGTACTGGGAAATTATTTGGATTGTGATTTTTCTCTTTTGAAAGTGGTCCTTCATATTCTCTTCTCCATTTTCCACAGTCTCTACCATAAGGAAATTCAGAAGCTCGCGCTGCGGCTAATTTTACAATTGGATTTTTAGCACCAGTGGTATTATTAAAAGTATAAGTAGTTAAAACCCAGTCACGACGCAAATCGCCTTCACCATAACTATTAAATAAACGTCCAGTACCTCTAATAAAACCATAGCTATAACCTATCTGATTGAATAACGCAGCTCCAGTAAAAGTGATTCCATTAGTATTTCCTAAACGACCCGTTTCAACATATCCATCACTACGATTTCCTTTAAAATCAATTTCCCACATAGATTCTTTTACATCATAAACATCTTGTACTTGATTGATAAAAATCTGACGGTATCCATTATTAGAAGTATTTCCGTAAGAAGGATTAAAAGTATTATAAATAGGGTCTGGATTAAACGTAACATTTAAAGCGTGTTCACCTGAATCCACAACTTTTTTAGCATAAGCTAAGGCGTCTTTATATTTTGCAGTATCATTAAGTGGGTATCCTGCCATAGTCAAGTAAACTCTTGAAAGTATTCCTTGTACAACAGTTTTAGACACTCTACTTGAATATCCTAAACTGGTTGAAGTAGATACTTTAGCTTCTGCTTCTGTCATATCTTTCACTATCTGAGCGTAAATCTGAGCGATAGGTGTTGCGGGTTGTTGTGTGCCATTTGGTGTGGTTGTAGGAGATGTCTTCATCGGTACTGCTCCAAATCCTTTCACTAACATAAAATGATAATAGCCTCTTAAGAATAATGCTTCACCTAAGATAACTTGGCGTTTACCTTCATCCATTGTTGGGATATTAATATTCGCAATTAAATCATTAGCTCTATTTAATCCATCATATAGGGTATTCCACATATTAGAAACATTGGGATCAGTTGCATTAAAAACATATACCATAGGTTCTGTTTTCTGACCACTTCTGGCATAAAAGCCTTCATCTGTACAAGCTTCTAGTTTGGTATATAATGCTTCTCCGTATAAGGGTGCCGCTCCTAATGGGTCATATACTCCGGCTAAACCTTGCAATAATCCTTCTTCATTAGTGAAGTATTGCTCTTTACCAATTTTATCAACTGGTTTAGTATTTAGAAATTCTTCGCACGAGGTAGACAACATGGCTACTAATGCTAATGTGATATATATTTTTTTCATTTGTAAATGATATTATGTTATTAAAATGAAATATTTGTTCCAAAAACTATTGTGCGAGCACGTGGGTAAGATGAAAAATCAAATCCTGAAGTTAATGCAGAACCATAGGAGTTAACCTCTGGATCTGATCCTGAATATTTAGTCCAAGTAATTAAGTTTTGTCCAGAAAGGTAAAATCTTAATGATTTTAAACGTAATTTTTTAGTAAATTCTGATTCGAAATTATATCCTAAAGAAACTGTTTTTAATCTTATGAACGAACCATCTTCTACAATAGCTGAAGAATATCCTCCAAATGATGCTGTATTATATCCTCTTGTTCTAGGTATATCAGATGTAGGGTTATCAGCTGACCAGCGGTTATTATAACTTGCATACTGATTTAAGAATGTTTTCGTTTGCGCGTTCCCTTCAAACATTAGTGTGTTTGCGTTCATGATATCGTTACCATAAGACCACTGTAAAAACACATTTAAATCAAAACCTTTATAAGTGAAATTATTGCTAAATCCACCAGTATGAATTGGCTGTCCTTTTCCTATTACTGTGTAATCAGCGGTTGTAGTTGCTAAATCACCATTTTGATCTTTATATTTTGGATCTCCAGGTTGTGTTCTAGTTCTAATATCACCCGTGCGCGGTTTGCCACTCGTATTTACATCAGCTTTTAGAAAATACTGACCATTACTATCTTGAGTAAAATCTTCATATTTGTAAGTTCCTAATGATTCGTAACCATACATTAAACCTAAAGGTTCACCTACCTTCGTGATATAAGCTGAGATATTTCTAGAAAAATTGTCCCATGGTATTGATCTTTGTATCGAACTTCCATCTTCACCTAAAGCAACTACCTTATTTTTATTGAATGAAATATTAGCGCTAGAAGTCCAAGAGAAATTTTCTGTTTGAATGTTTCTAGTAGTAAGGCTTAATTCTAGTCCTTTATTTTCTACACTACCTACATTTTTAGTAGCGGTACCAAATCCAGAAGAAGGGGCAAGTTGTGTTTGCAATAATAAATCTTTAGTCAACTTTCTATATACATCTGCAGAAATTGTTACTCTTTGATTAAAGAATCCAACATCTAGTCCGGCATCTACTTGCTCTGTTGACTCCCATTTCAACTGAGAATTACCAAGGTTAGTAGCTACAACTCCAGAAACGTATTGGTTATTAAAAACATAACTTGAACCTATTGGATTAAAATATCTTGTAAGGTAATCAAAATCACCTACACGATTATTTCCTGTAACACCATAGCTCACACGTAATTTACCTTCTGATAATACTTTATTTCTTTTTAAGAATTTTTCGTTTTTAAATGTCCAAGATGCTGCCGCTGAAGGAAAATAACCCCAATGATTTTCTGATGGAAATTTAGAAGAACCATCTGCCCTAAAAGAGGCAGTAACTAAATATCTAGAATCATAATTGTAATTTATTCTTCCTAAAAATGATGACATGGTCCAAACAGACGCTGTAGAATCCACTCTTTGTTGAACTCCTTGATAAAGTCCATCCAAGCCTAAATCTTCATTAGGCAATCTTTTAGCTGAAATCCCATTAGTCCAACGATCTGATTTTTGTACTGTGAATCCGCCTAATACATCTATTTTTGACTTTTTAGTTAACTTTTTATTCCATGTTAATGTATTTTCATTTAACCAGTTACTTGAACTAATGTTGATAATACTCCCTTGTGGTCCTCCATTAGAGCCCGCTGGATTTCCATATTGAGTTCTTGAGTTGTCAAAACTATTTTGCGTTAAGCGATTTTCAGTGATACCAAAAGTAGATCTTAGTTTTAAATCTTTTGTAAAAAGATATTCAAGATATGAATTAGCACTGAAGTTTTTAGTATTGTTTACACGATACATGTTTTGCAAGTTGATGACTGGATTTACTCGATAATCATTAAGAGGATCAATATCTGGATCGATAAAGAAATCTTCCATAGAAGGATCAGTAAGCACTGGTCTAGCTCCCCAAACTGCTACCATTATATTTGATGTTGAACTACCCGTTTCTGATACTACAGGATTTACACCAGATTGCTTCAAGAAGCTATAATTAGCATTAACACCCACTTTTAGTTTATCAGTAATTTTATAATCTAATACCGTTCTACCCTGATATCTTTTATAATTTGATCCTAATAGAATACCATCTTGATCTATTGTAGAACCAGAAAACACATACTTTAATTTTTTAGTCCCGCCCGATACAGAAAGATTATTATTAGTAATAATTGCGGCACGTTGAGTTTTACTTTGCCAGTCAATAGCTGGTTGTGTCTTATAATAATCTAATGTTTTTCCATCAGCAAGATACAGTTCAGTAGGAGTTTTTGGTGTTCCTGTAAGTTCTGGAGTCAGTTCTATTTGATATTTTACAAACTCGTAAGGACTCATCATTTCAATAGGATTGATGTTTTCTTGAACTCCCGTTGAGCTAGAAAAACTAAATACTGGCTTACCTTCTTTACCTTTTTTTGTAGTGATTACAATAACACCATTAGCTCCTCTTGCGCCATAAATAGCTGTTGCTGATGCATCTTTTAACACATCAATTGACTCAATGTCAGCTGGATTAATAGTATTATTGTTTTGATCTTCTAATAAAAAACCATCAACGACATATAAAGGACTACTAGACTGTGTAACAGAGTTGTTTCCTCTAATTACAATATTGACTCCTGAACCTGGACGACCATCTGCTGATGTTACTTGAACTCCGGCTACACGACCCGCTAATGCTTCATCAAAGGAACGAACTGGCGCTTTAGCAAGATCTTTCATGGTTACAGAAGCAACAGCTCCTGTTAGATCTTTTCTTTTAGTAGTTCCATAACCAATAACTACCACTTCATCTAAGTCGCTCATTTGTGACTTTAGATTTACATTGATCACTGTTTTTGCACCAATAAGTACTGATGTTGTTTCAAACCCGATATAAGAAAAAACAAGTTGATCTTTTGGGCTTGCGGTGATCATAAATTTTCCATTTACATCAGTTTGCGCAGCGGTTTTTGATCCCTTAATAGTAACTGTTACTCCGGGAAGCGTTTCTTTTAAATCGTCAGTAACTACGCCCGAAATTGTTTTGTTTTGCGCCTGAGCATATACAGGGGCAATTGTCATGAGAATGCCAATAAATAAGTATTTAAACACACTTGTTAAAGATTGACTTTTCAATTTTAAATTTTTTTTCATAAACATTTTAAATTGGTTTAGTAGTAATATGATACAATATTATGCAAACGTTTTCATAATACCAAATAAAAAATATTAAATATGAAAAAATATAGTAGATTTTAATCATTTAATGCTTTAATTCTATTGTTCGGTCAAGAATTCTAATATTTTTAAGACATTAAAGTGCGTAAAGTGTTTTTTATTAAATAAGCTATTTAAATTTTCTTTGATTAATTTGAAGTAAAAGTAATGGAGGTTTTTTTAATATTGACGTGAAGGTTTAACCACGACAATTATATTGACCATATACTTGCATAATATAATTTAAATATATAAATCTCATTACTTGCTATTATACTACTATAGTTTACGAATGAGTTTTAATTTGATGTTACTACATTTTAAGGTATAATTTTTATTTTATGCTGATCTACAATTTGTATGCAAGGATTCCTATATCTATTTAAAAAATTGTTAGTAAAAAAAACGCCAAATTAGTATTGATTTATGAAAATATAATCAATCGATTACAGAATGATTTTTACGATTTAAAAGATCAGTATTTAGGCCATGTTGTTTTCAGCAAAATTTTTAAATTTTTTATAAATATGCTATTATTCAAAGAGCATGATTCTAAATGTTGCAGTATTATATTCAGTGATGTTTATAAGATAGCATTACTTTCGCTGTGTCATTCTTTGTAATTATAAATTGCATTTATGCAACAGAAAAATCAAAGTATATGACAATATCCTACCGAAATAATTTATTTAAATAGATTGTAAAATATGTGAATAAATTATTGTCGTAGTTAGCTGTTATGGTTTAGTTACTTATGTGTTCTTGAATTGATACTAATCAATTATCCTTTAATCTTATCTAAGTAAGTCGAAAGTTTAAAAGTCGTAAAGTCAAAAGCATCAATATTAGGAAAAACAACTAAAAATCAGCTTGTTAAATTCTTTTTGTTATATTTAAAAATACGACATTATATAATTACTATTACTTAATTCAAAACTTTTAAAAGATTATACTGAAAGCTTATATGGCTTATATGGTAAAGAATAGCGGCATTATTTTCTGCTAATTACTTAGGATAAATTTTAATAGCGACTATTTTTAATTATTCTTTGATGATATAAGTTGTAGTTTCTTTTTTGTTTTTTTCGATCAAAATTACTTCTCCCCGTACTAAAATATTATTGACTTTGAAAAAATTAGCCGCTGGAACAGGTGAGTTATGAACTACAAGCAAAGTGTATTCCACATCGTTACTAGTAATTTTTATTGCCTCGGCTTCACTGTCAAGCAATAAAATATCACTTCTATTATATACTGGAATTTTTTGATACTTTAAATTTGTTTGTTCAGGAAAGTATAAAACGGAAATAAATGAGTCAAATCCATTACCTTCTCTACTAATTTCAGCTCGTAAATTTTCTTTTTTAAGATTATACTCGGGAGAAAACCAGGAATCCACTAGTTTTATAGTAGTATTTTTAACGGGCTGGATTCTTAAATTATTTTTCAGAAAAGTTGTGCTCAATCCATCGTCTTTAATAACGATATTTTTGTCTGGGAAATTAAAGTATTGCGTATAAGTGTGACTACCGTTAGCTGAAAAACTGTCAAATACAACCCAGATATTAGGTTTTAGAAATAACATTCTTCTTTTTATAGAAACAGGATCTTTTAATCTTTTGTAAGCGGTATTTTCAGCTTCTCCATAATCATATAGTGACGTCGTTACAGTAAAATCGCCTTGTGATCTCGCTTCGGTTTCATTAAGCCATGAATCTTTGTAAATACTGTTAGGAAGATTATCCACACTTAATGTATTATGACTACTATTACTTTTAAAAAATTTGCGCCAGTCATTATCAACATAAGAGAATCGGCCGCTGTCTATTAAATAATCTTGATTATTAGCATAAATTGTAAAGTGCAGCAAATTATCATGACCGTGTCCACAACCTAATTTTTTTAAATGAAATCCTGTATAAGCCGCATCTCGATTCCAGCTGGAACGCATAAAGAAATCTCCTGAACTCTGCTGATAGATAGAGGTAAAATCTGGATTTTTCGTTAGTATGTTTTTATACTGATCACTATTTTTTGAACCTAATAAAAAATAAGTCTCGTAATCTAAGTTATCAAAAGCTCTTGATTTCAAAACAGGATCGTCAAATAAGTAACTACTTAGTGTGAGAATTCCTCTTAAATCAGTATCATCACTATCACCTAAAAGTGGTTGATGAAAATTAGGTTTCTGCCATTTTACGTTGGCGTAAGCCATATCCTTGGTTTTATCTATAATAATTTCTGGCAATTTTAAATTTTTTGTTTGAGCAATAAGATTTACGTTCATGTAACAGTGAAAAACTTCGTTATGATACATAGGTGATTGCTCCCATTGACTGCCATCGTCTAAAACCTGTAACTTAATACAGGTTTCTAAATTGGCAAGTGCATCTCTCTGCCACTGCGGAGCTATTTTATATTCTGAAAAAAAATGAGACAGCGTAAATAAACCTTGAAATTCTAACACACCCCAGTTACTGGTTTGTGAAAATGCTGAAAATGAACTATTCAAATATTCACCATGCTGATATAGTGATAACATAAATTTAGTCAAAAATGCAGGCGTTATACTTTTAGCATTTTTTACATATTCGAATGCTTTTACCCAGTTTTCACAACGAATTCCCGCTTCGATTCGTCTCCATGATAATTTTTTTAAGCGATCTTCTAATGGATTATTGTCGATCCAATGCTCTGCTTGCTCTACAAAAGCTTTAGCATATTTTTCATTACCAGTTAAATAATAAGCTCTTCCTAAATCAATCCAATACTTATGACGATTCAACATAAAGCACCATTCCTCATCGCCATTTGGCATTGCTTTCCAGTCAATTTGTCCTTTAAATTGATAGGGGATATTGGTTTTTTCCATATCCCAATCATCTCTAAATATAAAGTTTTTATCTAAAACTAATTCTGCTTTTGCAATAGTATTTTTTACATCTTCAGAATAATTCTGCTTAATAAAAGTAAGATCTTGTTTATTGACTTTAAGAAACAAGTTTTGTTTTTGTTGGTAATATTCTAAAAGATTTTTTGCGGCTAATTTGCTTTGACCTCTCTGGATTTGCAGATTAACTGATTCGAGAGCGGGAAGGCCTAAATTTAATTTTTCGAAAATTTCTTTTTTTTGAGCAATAATAGATAGAGAATTGATTAATAAATAAATCAGGAATAAGTGGATGAATTTCATTTTCATAATAGAGTAGGATTATAGATCGTCAAATAAAATTGAAAATGTTTACTGTTATTGTATTTAGCTTGAGTTAAAAAATTAGCCACAGATTCACAGATTTTAAATTATATAATCTGCGAATCGGCGGTGTATTTCTATTGTTTGATAGTTAATTCTTTAAAAAGTTTTCAGCGTTTAATAAAATTTAGAGTATTCGGGTTTGTGTTTTATGTTTCGTTAAAAAATTAGCCACAGATTCACAGATTTTAATTTAAATAATCTGCGAATCTGCGGTGCTTTTTGATTAGTTACTATGTTGGTTTTCCAAAGTTTATCAGCGTTTAATAAAATTTAGAGTAGTCAGGTTTGCGTTTTATGTTTCGTTAAAAAAGCAGCCACAGATTCACAGATTTTAAATCATATATTCTGCGAATCTGCGGTGTATTTCCATTGGTTAATAATTAATTCTGTAAAAAGTTTATCAGCATTATACAAAATTAAAAGTCTTGACGCTTGTATTTTATGTTTGTTAAAAAAGTAGCCACAGATTCATAGATTTTAATTTAAATAATCTGCGAATCTGCGGTGTATTTTTATTAGTCAAAAGTTAATTCTGTAAAATTTTATCAGCAATATGCAAAATTAGAAGTCATGAGGCTTGTATTTTAAGTTTCTTTAAAAAATTAGCCACAGATTCACAGATTTTAATTTAAATAATCTGCGAATCTGCGGTGTATTTCCATTGGTTAATAATTAATTCTGTAAAAAGTTTATCAGCGTTTAATAAAATTTAAAGAATTGAAGTTTGTATTTTAAGTTTCTTTAAAAAATTAGCCGCAGATGCACAGATCTTTAAAAATTTAAAATAAAAAATCTGCGAATCTGCGGTGTAAGTAATTACTAAATCTCTTAAAAAATACTGTCGTTTGAATACTATTTTTTATATTCTCATTTAATAACAGTAAATCTGCAGTTCTTTTTTAGTGAATAATGCTCTTAAGATTTATTTATTTCATTTTCAAGTAGCTTTGCTAATTCTTTTACTTTTTTTGGATATTTTTTGGCTATGTTATATTTTTCACCTAAATCATCATTTAAGTTATAGAGTTGAGGATCAGTGGAATTTCCCGTTTCAATGTCTACTAATTTTTCATAGGGGCTTCCATTATTTGGCGGTATAAATTTCCAACCGTCTTTTACAATTCCTAATGTTCCTCCTTTACCTAAAACATTCCCACCTTGCTTGATAAGCACTGATCTTCCAATATCTGATTTTCCTAAAAATGCATCTATCGTATTTACACTATCTGGAGCGTCACCCGCTGGAATAGGTTGATTTAATAGATTAGAGAAAGAGGCTAATAAATCCATTTGGCTTACCATGGCTGTAGAAACTTTTTGTTGAGTCACTCCAGGCCAGCTTATTATAAATGGCACTCTTGTTCCTGCTTCTAATACACTATACTTTCCACCGCGTAAAATTCCGTTTGGCGTATGTCCATTCAATTGCGTAACTGCTTCATCTTGATAACCATCATCCAATACCGCTCCATTATCACTAGAAAAAATAACCATTGTATTATTAGTTATACCCGACTCTTCCAGTTGTTTCATGATTTCGCCTACTGTCCAATCGAGTTGTAAAATAACATCACCTCTATAACCTAAACCGCTTTTTCCTTTAAACATTGTTGCAGGCATACGGGGAACGTGTGGTTCTGTAAGAGTGAAATATAAAAAAAATGGGCTTTTACTATTTTCCTCAATATATTCTTTAGCTTTTGTTAAAAAAGTAGTTGAAACTTCCTCATCGACCCATCTAGCTTTGTTTCCTCCACTCATATAGCCAATTCTTCCTATTCCATTTACAATAGTGTTTTCATGTCCTTGTCCTGGTGAAGATTTCATTTTTAGTAATTCAGGATGTTCTTTTCCAGTGGGATCATTGCCAACTTTATTTTTATAATCTACTAAAATAGGATCCGAAGGATCTAGCGCGACCACTTTACGATTTTCCATAAAAACGGTTGGTACTCGATCTGCAGTCGCTGGAAATATATAAGAATAATCAAAACCAACCTCATTTGGTCCGGGTTTAATTTCACCGTTCCAATTTTTAGCAACTTGTTCTCCCAGTCCTAAATGCCATTTTCCGACAATCGCTGTTTTATAACCTGCTTTTTGAAATAATATTGGCAAGGTAGTTTTGTTGGTAGGAATTATTAAAGCGGCATCACCTGGTAAAATTCCAGTTCCTGATTTTCTCCAAGGATATTCGCCAGTAAGTAGCGCATACCTGGAAGGTGTACAAGTTGCAGAAGTGGCATGACCATTAGTAAAACGGACGCCATTACGGGCTAGTTTATCTAAGTGTGGTGTATTAAGTTTAGTGGCACCATACGAACTTAAGTCTCCATAGCCCAAATCATCAGCATAAATAAAAATAACATTGGGTTTTTTTACTGCAGTAGTTGTGTTTGATGTTTGAGCAAATAAGCCGAAACTCAATACAGATAAGCAGCTCAAAATTAGATTTTGTTTCATTTAGAATTGATTTAATATTAGTGACAATTTATAAAAAAAATACTTGTAAATAGCAGAAACAACTGTTTTCTGCTATTTACAAGTGCTGTTTAAAGTTTACATAAACTAAAGAACAGTTGTATGAAAATGGTGTTTTTATTTATTGATTCCACCAAACTTTAGTACTTGTTTTATCTGCTCCGCCTAATTTTGCAATTCCCGATGCAAGTCCCTGCGGATTTACAGCAGCTTCAATAGGAGGGTAGGTTGTTCTTCTAACGCTAGCGGCATCTGTAGCAGGTGAGTCAGTGTTGTCAGAATTTAAGCGAGGATAAAGTTTAGGAAAACCAGTACGTCTAAATTCAGACCAGGCTTCTGGGCTATAAGGATATAATGCCAACCATTTTTGAGTACCCACTTGTTCGCGTTGTAATGCAACCGTAGCTGCAAATGCAACAGGAATAGTAGTCAATGCTGGTGTGTTGTTTACATCTCCTAAAGCAATTGGCAAGCTAGTTCCAGTTATATATGTGCTAATTACAGCTGCATCTTTGACACCCCAACGATCAAGCGATGCTGTAATACCAGCATTATAAAAACTTTCTGCTGTTCCATTTCCCATATCCCAATTGTTCAATTTTCCTTCAGCTAATAAAAAATAGGTTTCAGAAGCTGTAAAGACTGTCCAAGGGGCAATAAATCTATTATCAAAACCAAAAGCAGAATTAATATTTGAATTTGCATTATTTGCATTTGATGGTAGTGACATTTGAGTTGGAGTCATACCATTTCTTATTCCTTTATAGGCTCCACTTGAAGCAGCTGGATTAAAGAATTTCTGTAAACGTGGATCATTATATCCTTTTAAAACGCTTTCCATTGCAGCACTCATCCTAAATTCTGAATAATTTGAAATATCTGCAAGAGGATTAGGAGTTGTAGCCGATGATATTAAAAATGCATTATCAGCATTAGATAGAAGTAAGCCTCCAGGAGCTGCTACCGCCGCTTCAGCTTCTATTTTTGCCATAGCTGGTTTTTTTATAGAAATACGCATGGCAGCTCTTAATCGTAAAGTATTACCCAATTTTAGCCATTTTTTAACGTCTCCACCATATATCAAATCTCCTTTAGCAAAAACTTTAGCTGTACCAGTATACCCATTTAATACTACAGTAGCTTCTTTTAAAATTTTAAAAAAATCATTGTAAATATCTTCTTGGCTATCATATAACACCACATTTTTACCATTACCTGCTTCAAAATACGGAACTGCCCCCCAATAATCTGTTACAGGCATAAACATATAAACTTTCCATATTTTAGCAATAGCATTTTTTACTGGGTCTTCCAATTTTCCTCCAGGCTTGGTATTATCTAGTACAACATCCATTTGTGCATTGGCAATGCCATAAAAATGATTCCAACCACCGTTTAACCAGTTTCCTACCATTTGATTTCTATCTGAGGTGAAGTTTCTAGCAGTTGTGGCAAAATATTGAGATTGTAAGTCAGAGTAAAGTGCTTGAAACAATTGAAATGGTCCTCTTCTACCAAAAATCCCACCATATTGTGCTGCTGAAAATACATATTCTAATGATGCATTATTTATCTCTGATATTTTGTTTTTATTGGTATTTAATTCCTCATAGTCTGCCGTACAGGAAGCGACAATACTTACTGTAAGCACTATAAGAAGTGTATAATTTAATATCTTTTTCATAGCTTCTGTGTTTTTTAGTTCGTTAAAATGTTAAGTTAAGTGTAGCGCCATAAGTACGGGTTGATGGAGCCGAAAAAGCTTCTATACCCACGGAACTATTGGCTGTTCCCACCACTGATTCTGGATCAAATCCTTTCGCGTTATTTTTAAAGAAAAATAAATTTCTACCTGAAAAGGATAAACTTGCATTTTGGAAAACGGTCTTTTTAAATATTTCTTTTGGCAAATTAAATCCTAGAACGACTTCTCTTAAGCGAATATTAGAAGCACTATATGTAAACACTTCACCTGCAGGAGTATTTCTTCCACCTACTTTAGTCCAATATTGCTCTGCTGTAATTGTTTTGTTATTAGCTGTGCCGTCAGCGAAAACACCATCAAAAACAAATCCATCGCGACCTGCTAATGTAGCTTCAGCTATACCATCACCATAAGTATTTGCATTAGTGTATGAGGAAACTACTCCACCAATACGTGCTCCTATTAAAAAGCTAAAAAATACCTCTTTGTAAGAAAATCTATTCATAACACTTCCAGTCCAGTCAGGTCTTGTATTACCTAGATAAACATTTTGCGCTCCTGTAATTATGGGTAATCCATTAGCATCAACAACTACTTGTCCTGTTGCATTACGTGTATAACCACGACTAAATAACTCTCCATAAGGTCTTCCCTTTATCACTTTTACGGTATTCATAAAATCACCACCACCTAAAACGAACTCATTTAATGTTGGCGAAATATCTATCACCTCATTTTTATTTTTAGAATAGTTGACAGTTACATCCCACTTCAATTCAGATTGTTTTAGGATTTTAGCTCCAACGGTAAGTTCGATTCCACTATTTTGTACATTACCAGCATTAATAAATTCTGAAGTCCAGCCCGAAGCTGCTGGAAGTGTTACAGGTAGTAATTGGTTTTTAGAATTACTATTAAACCAAGTAAACTCGATATTAATTCTGTTATCTAAAAGTCTTAAATCCAATCCTGCTTCTTGCGAAGTTGTTATTTCTGGTTTTAAATTAGAAATAGGAAGTCGAGGATCACGATTAATAATAACACCATTACCACCTACAGCACTAGTAAATGTTTGGGTCAGATTGTATGGATCCGCATCATTACCTGTTTGAGCTACAGAAGCTCTAATCTTTGCAAAGTTTATCACAGCTGGCAATGTAAAGATATCAGAGACAATAGTATTGATACCCGCTGAGGAGAAAAAGTATGAATTATTTCCTTTTGGTAGCGTAGAAGACCAGTCGTTTCTACCAGTAAGCGTTAAAGTAGCTAAATTTTTAAACCCAATATCAGTCGTAGCATACAAAGATTGTTTCTCCCTCTCTACTATAAATCTATCAAACGTTCCAGCGGCAGCATTACCAGTCGTAAAGAAATTTTCTATGATTAAACCCCCATTATCAGTGAAACTTGATATAATTTTATTCTGTTGAATATTTCCTCCAAAATTAGCACTAACGGTAAAATTCTCATTAATGTCTTTGTCATAACTAAAAAGGAAGTCATTATTTAATTCCATTACATCTCTTTGCTCAATTCTATAATTTCCTTTTTCGGCAATTGTATAGGTATTGTTTGCCCAATTTAATTCTACATCGTCAATATATTTATCTAAGCCCGTTCTAAAAGTTAAACTTAACTCTGGAAGAATTTTATAATTCAATGAGGCAAAGCCTAGTATACGGTTGCGTTCATTGATAGCTGTTACATTATTTTTTGTCCAATAGGGATTACTCCCCCCATTAGAACCTGGATTCCAAAAATTTTGACGTGTAAATCCTGTAGCATCCACATAACTATAATTCTTGGCGTCCTCAGTAGTTATGTTTCTAGGTAAACGTGATACGTGTCTATTTACGTTGTCAAAAGCATCTCCTGTTCTTTGACGATTATTAATCAATTCATTAAGATAAGTTACCTTGGCATCGAGAGTTAGTTTTTCACCAAATTGTCTGCCAAGTCTTAAATTGACATTATGTCTTTTAAGTTTGTTATTATCAACAATACCAGTAGCATCAGTATTTGTATAAGAGAAGTACACTTGTGTTTTTTCTATACCACCACTTAAAGCAATTGTATTTACTAAGTTAGTTCCTGTACTATAAAAATCTTTAATATTATTGGGTTGCGCACTAAATGCATAAGTTTTACCAGCATCAGCAGGATCTACGCTCCATGTTGGAACTTGTGATCCAGTCATTTTAGGTCCCCAACTTTGCTCAGCTGATTTTATATATGCTCCAGCGTTTCCTTGACCATATTCGTTTTGCAACTCTTGAAGAATTCGTGGTGTGTCTGCCTGAAAACCAACACTATATGAAACGCCAAGTCCTTTTTTATCGCCTCCTTTTTTAGTGGTAATAATTATAGCTCCATTTGCAGCTCTACTTCCATATAATGCAGTTGCTGATGCGCCTTTGAGTACATTAATAGACTCAATATCATCAGAATTTATACTTGAAATTCCGTCTCCTAAGTCTCTACCTCTAGTAGCACCTGCTCCAGCTGCTGATTCAGGTCCACCTCCTGAATTATCAATAGGAATTCCATCAACTACATACAGCGCTTGGTTGTTTCCACTGATTGAACGATCACCACGAAGAGTAACTCTTGTTGAGCCACCTAATCCTGAAGAAGAACGTGAAATATCAATACCTGCTACTTTTCCAGAGAGTGAATTGGCTACATTTAAGTCTCTTGCTCTTGTTAAATCTTGAACTTCCACAGTTTGTGTGGCATAAGTTAAATTTCTTTTGCTCTTCTTTATTCCTAAAGCAGTGACCACAACATCTTTAAGTCCGATAGTGGAAGTTTCTAAAACGACATTCAGGACTGCTGCAGTTCCTATATTTACGGTTTTTGTTTCAAAGCCAACAAAAGAAAGTGTCAATTGGTCTGTTGCCGATGCTTGAATTTTGAATTCTCCATTCATGTCTGATTGTACTCCAGTTTTTTCACCTTTCAATACAACTGAAACACCTGGAATCGGTATCTTTTGTTCATCAGTTACTAATCCTGTAATTATTTTAGTTTGTGCTTGTGCAGAAACTACACTCGCAAGTAAAAAGACACCAATAAGGAGCTGTTTAAAAACATCTGAAATTTGTTGATGTTTTAAGGTAAGTTTTTTTTTCATAAGTATATGTTGGTTGTAAAATAGTAATTCCAAAAATATAAAAACGTTTTCATAGAAAAAAATTTATGTTCTTTTATTTTGTGATTAATTAATATATTAACGAATTATAAGCATTATATCTTTTTTTGCTTTCAATAGTTTAATAAAGTCACTGCTTTAAGCGATTTTGTTAACGTATTATCTTATTTCATTAAAAGCAATTTCATTGATAATTTATAGACTTATTTTTTTATCACTTTAAACCTTTTCATTTCGTACTGATTTAAATGAAGTATGATTTATAAATTGATGCTATTTATCTAAAAAAAAATAATAGTGCAATTCATTTTTGACGCTATCAAATAAATTAACGCCTATACAATTATTATATTAAAAAATAGAACAGCCATATTCTTAAAAATGACGTAAAGTCCAGAAGATGTAAAAAAAAATTGTGGTAGTAATTTTTAAATCAATTTACATAGAGGAAATTGCCCTAATATCTATCTTTTGAAATGTTGATACAAGCTAATGGCGCTTAGCGCGTTCAAAGTATGGATTTGAACACTATGTTGAGTTTCTGTGAAGTTCGACTAATAAAAATAAAACCTAATACTATTCAAAATAATGGTCCGAAATGGCAAACTGTATAATTTTTAAAATTTCTATTGAACATCGAAACATTATTTTGAAATCTTTAAATTTTCAATTTTCATGTGGTTTTCTACGGTGCGAATTCCAAAATATCCGCTTAAGTATGGACTTTTATCTACAATTTCAAATATAATTTCGCCATCACGTAAATATTTAACTTGATTTTTATTTACGATAAGAGTTATATGAAGTTTTTTATTAGGAACTATCATAAATTTTTTATCATCTAAATCATGTTCTGGTAAAAGAGGTCTGTCTTTATTTCCGTCATATCTTCTAAACCGCGTTTTAGTGTTATCATGGCCGCCGTAACCTACATAATATTGCGTTAGTTCATGATAATTAGGAAAAAGTCCTTGTCTGTTTTTCGATTCTTTAAAAAAATCATTAGGATTTTTTGGGTCGTTAGCCATCCAAAAGCAATTCAAATCAGATACTCTATCTAAAGGGCCGTTCGCATTAATTACTGTGGCGTCATATTCAATTGTAATAGGAGCACTTAGCTTATGTTTAAACCAAAGGGTACAGCCTTTAGCATCTGTGATTTCCATTACATTATTGCTAAACTCAACTTTTCCGCCAGGTTGCTGCTCAATAATCCAGTTATTTGCCGTTAATAAGTTTCTATTGAAATTTACTTCACTTAAAGAATTACAGGATATGGAAGCTATCGTAATGCATATAAAAAAACATAATTTTAAATACTTAAATTCGTTTCTGTCAGACTTAAATACGCTCATAACTACTTAACTTTTTAACTTCAGATTTACAGTTATTAGATTTTTTAAAAATATGCGAATTTGCTTAAGTTTTTTATCAATATGGTTTATCAAATAGTGAACTAGACGACAATTTGCTGTCGCTTGGTAAGATCAATTTCTTAAGAAATGAGGTGTCATTCGTTTCTTTACACCAATTGTATAAGTATTTCCTAAATTGATCTTTTATCTTAATATGTGTTTTTGAGTTCACTAAATTATTCATTTCTAATGAGTCATTTTCAAGGTCAAATAATTGTTCTCTGTTTTTGCCCCAACTATATAAAACATATTTATAGCGCTTTCCTATTACTGCTCTTCCGCTTGTTCCATAAGCTGTTTTTCCATCAAACTTAGTTTCAGTTACAATAAAATCCCTTTCAATTGAACTATTTGGTATTTCGAAAACAGCTTTTAAACTTTTACCTATCAAAGTTTTTGGTATGTCTACTCCTGCATACTCACTGAGCGTTGGATATAAGTCTAATCCATTAGAAATTAAAGTGTTTTTAACTTGATTCTTTAAAATCTTCCCTTCAAAACTGGCTATAAAAGGCACTTTGATAGATTCCTCAATTAGTGCAGTTTTTTGATTCCAGCCATGAGAGGCATTACCATCTCCGTGATCACTTGTAAATATGATTAATGTGTTTTTACGTAAATCAAGATCATCAATTGCATTTAATATTTTTCCTATTTCAGCATCTACTTTTTCAACTAATTTATAATACGTGTACCTATATTGACGCCAATCCTCTGCCGTATAATTACTTGTAGGATAGATTTTTTTACTCGCTTCTTGCTCTAGTTTTAAAACTTCGGGGAATGTAGCAGCTTGTATATGATTTTTAGGTAATTGAGGTGTTTGATCTAGCGGGACTTCGGTAATATTACCGTAAGCGAGAGGTTCATTTCTTGCCCACTCACAAATATTGTGGGGATTATCGAAGGAGACGGTTAGAAAAAATGGCTTTTCCGTTTTCTTTCGTGATTGTAAATACGCAATACTTTTTTCAGCTAAACCAATATCTCCCATAGGAGCGATCATTTCAAAGCCGTTTCCAGCAACCATACTTGCTTCGTGAGCATGCCATTTTCCGCCATAAGCGCAATCATAACCTGCACGCTGTAATACATTGCCCAGCATTAATCCTTTTTCAGAAGGTTTGATAATTTCGTCCCCTTCTTCATTAGAATTCACCCCTAAATTATGTGGCATTTTGCCTGTAAACATACTGGATCGAGAGGGAGTGCATAAGGGAAAAGTGACATAGGTTTTTTCAAACCTGATGCCACTTTTTGCTAATTTATCTAAATTTGGTGTTTTCAAGTCAGTATTTCCAGCGATGCTTAAAGCTTCTGCTTGATGCTGATCTGTCATTATCAAAATAATATTGGGCTGCTTTACTTTTTGAGCGTTGACTCCATTCAAGCCTGTAACAGCTAGAATTATAGCAAGATAAAACAATTTAATTTTGTCAACATGTTTCATAAAAATAAGTGTTACATCTTTATCAACTCAATTCTATCCAGTCCTAAACCTTCTGTCCATTTATCAGCACCTATTTTGAAACCTTTTAATTGTAAAGTATAGGTTCCTTTTTTCAAAAATTCAACTTCACCAACATTACTGCCTATTTCGTTATAAAAAAATAGAGTAGGATTTACTTTTTCAGTATCTCTTTTTAAAGTTACAGGGATAATCTTTCCTGCCACTTGAACACTTCCTTTTTGTTCTGAGCCTGTCCATTCTGGTTTTGAATGATTACCCTTTTCATTAGATAAGATATTGATTTTAAATTTTCCAGGAGTATGAACTGTGAACTGCCACGAAGACAATGATTCCTCTTTCAAGTACTCACTATTAATTCTATCTAAACGTATATCATTGTGAACTCCTTGCGATATAGTATGATCGATTTTTAAAACAGCATCTTTATAGTCAACAACTAAGGGCGTAGCAAATTCCTTTTTTGGGACACCTGCCAAATCAATAGTCAAAAAACGTCCATTTTGTTTAAATGCTACATTTTTATTTGATCCTAGTACATGGATTTTGTCCACTTTTGACAAGATTCCATTTAATTCAATTTCATTACTGACTGGCCAATTAAAGACATTTAAGTATATTTTATTTGGTTTTTGAGTCACATATCCCCAGTTGTAATTCCATGGAAAAGGGGAAGGAGTGGTGCTATAGACAGATTCTGCATTTTCTTTAAGCCATTGTCCCGCAATTTTTAAATTCTTAACGGGTTCCTCAGGCATCAGACCATTTGCCATTGGGCCAACATTTAAAAGATAATTTCCATTTCTACTAGCTGATGCTATCAATGAATTAAGCATAAATAGTGGTTTTCTCCATTCTTGATCGTCTTTTCTATATCCCCAAGAGGTGTTAGTAGTACCTGCCATTTCAAACGGAATAGCAAGATCATCACCCGTAAAATAATTATCAGATGGTGTAAAGAAGTCAAAGTACATATCTTTATTAATACTCGTTGGCGCTACTTCATCACCAATTCTTGAGCTAACAATAATATTTGGTTGCAATTCCTTTGCTATTTTTACAAACTGACGAATCTCTTCATTGTCCAATCCTTTACCCATATCAAACCAAAGGATGTCAATAGTACCGTAATTGGTTAATATTTCTCTAAGTTGTGGAAAAGATTTTTCTTTTAGATATTTAGCTCTATCCATTTTTGTAGCATCAAAATCCACTGTATTCATTCGCTCCCTTAATACACCCTCACCAATATATGCTTCTGGGTGATCCCAGTCGATAGCATGAGAATAATATAAGCCAAATTTTATCCCTTGTTTATCACAAGCCGTCTTTAGTTCTTTGATAATATCACGTTTAAAAGGAGTGCTCATCACATCATATTCAGAAACTTTTGAATCAAACAATGCGAACCCATCATGGTGTTTTGAAGTAATGACCATGTATTTCATTCCAGCATCTTTCGCAACTGAAACCCACTGATCAGCATTAAATTTTGCTGGATTAAACTGCTCCACTAATTTTTTATACTCACTAGCAGGTATTTTTAGCGTATTTTGTATCCACTCAGCAATCTTTGGTGTTACTTTCCCATTGTACTCGCCTCCTAATGCAGAATATAAACCCCAATGGATAAACATACCATATTTAGCATCTTTCCACCACTGCATACGTGTTTGATATTCTTCCTCCGTTTCATAAGGTAAATCTACTTTAGAAGGAGTGTTGCTTTTATAGTAAGCTTCTATGTTACTTTGATAGCTAGTAGGCTTATTAGCATCTGCATACGGGTTTTCTTCTGAAATTTGTGTAGTACTTACATTTGAAGTATCGTTATTTTTAACTGTTTCTTTCTGCATATTTGTTTTGCAAGACATCACAGAAAGAATACCACTCAGTACAATTATTTTGTATAAAAAATTCTTATTCATCAGTTGAGTTTTTTAATCTCTATATTTATTGCTAAGACATTATTATCAAATTATAAATCTACTGTTTCTCCATCTTCTCCCATTCCCTAAGACTTGAAGTCACCCATTTTGGTGTCTTTTTCAAACGGAATTTTAATTGAGCTTCATACAGTGATTCTGGAAGAACAGCTTTACCTAAGCTTTCTAGATATCCAAGATTTACTTCATTAAAAGTTGTATTTGATCCGTGTAAACCAACAATTATAGGATTTACAACTGAAAATCCCCAGTACATTCCTCTTCCTGATAATTTCCAAAAATCATAATTAAGCTCAGGTGTACCTACTCGTTTGTAATTCCACAGCGTTAAACCTTCTAAATGATGTGGTTCATTACCATGAAAACCGCCATGATTAGTCATCTTAGAAGCTTCATACCTATCCACTAAATTGTTTTTAGGAATTTCTGCATGTGAATCCCATCCTTGTTTAGGCGTTTTCACACGCCAAATCACAGATCCAGAGGTTCTATGAGACATAGCCGCTCCATGAAATTGACCGCTAGTAGTATTATCCGTTATCAATCCAGTTAAAATTCTACTAGACTCGGCAACATTTGTCAATTTATGTCCTGCATTTCCCTCAATTAAAAGCATTAAAATGGAAGATGCATAACTATTACTTAAAGATACTGCCCCAGTCATATTGCTGAATTTACATCTTCTAACCCATGAATTAGCCACTCTTTGCATTGAAATCATAGACCAAGCATTGTCATGTAAAAAATCTTTATGATGCACAAACGCATCATTAAAATTAGCTTTAAAAAAAATGTCTTCAACCCCAACATTTTCTAAAGGATAGAAAGGTTTAGCGATCCAGTTGTATTCCGTTTTTATAGTATTTATAACTGGATCTTGTAATGTAATCGTATTACCTGATATACTCTTAATTTCATGGTTTTCTATATACATTACTCCTTTTTCTAATAAGCGCTCCCAGTGTGGGCGAGGCTCTTTTCCCTTCAAGGCTTCTTTTGCAGCAATTAAATTGTATGGCATTTCTAACTGCACGTACTTTGTGTTTTTGAACAAACTTCCATCTGCTACCTCTATGGTAAAATCACCTTCATTTACACTTTTTGCAATTGCTGTTTTTGCATTTTCTCCCTTGGGTGATATAAAAGTAAACATATAGCTTACTTTCCATTCCGCTTCGTCAGGAGTTCTTTGTAGCATGTGATCTACCATATTTACAACAGTACCATTTTTACCCATACCGCTTCCTTTCAAAATAATATTGGAGGATTTTATCACAATAGGATTTGTTTTATCGGGCTTTACATTTACCAGAAACTCTCCTTTTGGAAAATAAACGATACCTCCTTTATTTTTTTCAGCGGCATCAATTGCACTTTGAATGGCTACTTGATCAGAAATGGCATCATTAGGTATTGCTCCAAAATCTACAATATTAAATGTTTTTAAGTTAGCAAATTGATCAGGAATACCTTCGGATCCAAGTTTATATCCCGCATAGGAGTAATCAAACAAAGTTGGTATTTTAGGATCGGTTATTTCGCCAGTAAATTTTTTCCAAATAGCTGCTTCTTGCGAATAAGAAATGGAAGTACTTAAAATAATGACTGATGAAAGGATATAAAAAATACGATTCATAATTTTCTATTTACTTTATAATTTTAATTTAATCTCGCTATTTTTCGAGACTATAGAAAAGAAAGGTTATTACTTATATTTTATTCATTATGAACTCTCTAGGCAAGCCATTTATACATTCTAATGTAATGATAGTGTTAGCCCCTGAATTATCTATGTTTTTGATATAATCTTGAGATGCAGTGGTCCATTTTCCAACTAAAGTAATTTTTAATTCTACGGCTCTACTATAATTTCTAAATTTACCGGGTTTATACTCTGGAAAATTCAAATCAGGTTGAACTGCGCTAATGGTTAAAGCATTTTTTTTATTTTGGTTAACCATTATTAAAGCTGGTGCCGAAACTTCTTTTACAATTTCTTTATCTAAACTTTGATTGGCTTCAAAAATGACATAACATGTGGTATTTGTTTCTTTATTTAAAACAATATGTGCTACACTGTCTGCTCTTTTTATTTCAAATGATTTGTCGTTTTTAACTATTTTTCCAAAATTATTTTGCTTCTCTTGGCTCAAAAACGGATAAATAACATACTGGTAAGACGCATTTTTTGGTGCAAAACCATGATCAATCCAAGCAGAAGCAAAATCACCGTATGTTTCTTTCGCTCCATTAACAGGATCTTCGATTATTCCAGTATTAATAGAATATTCATTATGGTACGATTGCTGCTTCGCTTTTTTGAAATTTACAGCTGTGTTTGACAAAATGTTGTAGCCGTTTCCGTAAGGATCAATTAACCAGTTTCCTGATTTTTTATTAATCTTTAGTTCCGTATCATAAGGGAATTTCGTTATCGTTTCTGAAGCGGTTACTATAGCAGATTTGGTATCTTTTATAGAAGACTGAAAAATGTTAGTTTGTGTTGGATTTTTCTCGTCAATACTGGCAATATCTGTTCCAATCGCGATCATTTTACCACCAAAAGAAAACACTGATTTCTTAGCTGTTAATTTTCCTGGAAATCCGAGGTTTGATTCATTTCCATCTGCATTAGAACCCTTAGATTCCTTTAAAATCATTCCAAAAATTCCATCTTGACCTAATACCGTTGATCCAGCAAAGGACTCATTAGAACGGAACATAATCAGTGGTAATTTTGGTTCTAACTCTTTTAGTGGTAAGTGTATGACAGTAGCTCCAGGATATCTGTTCCAGTCCCAACCTTCTTGCACAAAACCACTTGCTGTTTCACCGTCTGCATTTAACAATTGTATAGTTCCATTTGCAGGGTATCTACCGTATCTATTTGCCTTTACATATATCTCTGAAGCCCAAACATATTTGCTATAACCTTTAATAATTGCTGCCCAATCATCGCGTCTGTAAATGCCAGTTGCGCCATAAGGCAAGGAGCGGTATCCTGATAATACTTCTGGCTGAATTCCTTTTTCCGCAAAAATTGCTGTAGTTTTAGGATCTTCTTTTCCCCAAAGTCTTAGATAAGCAGCTGCAACATCGGTGTCAATAGCAGAAGTGCCCTCAGGATTTCCTGAATAAGCCATTTCTAAAAACTGTGGTTTTAAAGATTGCATGTTGTTATTCTCAAGAGGATGACGTCCTGCATTTCCAAATCCCCAATTGTATAATTGACTATATGCTCTTGACGTTAAAAAGGAATGTTTAAAATTCTGATGTCCTAAAGTGCCTATTCTGAACTGAGTTCCTGATAGCGTCTTAATCACTTTTGGAACATTTTGGAATGCTCCAAGTCCATAAGCGGGATAGCTCCCATTGTGATGCCATGCCGTGCCATCTACTTTAAAACCCCATTCTTCGCTTTGTTGCGCTAAGGTGATCGAAATATAATTGGAGTACGCTTGTACCATTGCAGCTTGCATTTCTTGGTTTTCAAATAAGAAAATAAGCATTAAATGGTAATACGATTGTGTATTTAAATAATCAATATTCACATGGAAATTATTAGGATCGTCTAATAGGTTACCTATATTGAAAATCCAATGCAAACTTGCACCAACTTCAGCTAATAAATTATTGTCCTTTAATACTTGACGCATGGTGAAAACTGCCTCTGTAAGTTGTCTAACATTATAACCTATATGATGTCTTGTACCGCCATTAGAGCCTGCTTGCCAACCTTGATCAAGAAAATATTTTGTTCCATTAAGGAACATGGTTTTCATTTCTTCTTGCTCGGCTGGAGTTCCATTATTATATGAACTAGCTATTTTTTTTAAGGTCTTTCCAAAATCTTGAACATCAGTAAAAGTTCTAGGTCCTAATTGTTTTTCATCGTAATAATCTTGATGCTCTTTAAATGTTAATGGTGGACCTACTATTGTTTTGCCATTATCTGTTAGATTTAATTTTTTATAATCCTCACGTAATGACTTTAAGTTTACTTTAGACTTTTTATCACTTCCTAAATTTTGATCGATAATGATTTCCAGTTTTTTAAGATCTGCTTCTGTTGCATCTGTAATGGGAGCTGGCTTTAAATTTTTTATACGATCATAATTAACAATCAATGGCATCCAGTGGTCTTCTGATAAGTTTTGTTTTGACTTTATAAAGGGTACAATCTCGTCTGGATATTGGTGTCGGTCATCCTGATATTGAGAATAAATAATATCATCAAAAAACAGCTTACCAGTAGGCTCTGATGCTGTTATTCTAAAATAATCGTAATCGACAGCTGCTAATTTTTTAGGAGCGTTACCCTGCATTTCATAAAAAGGGACCCATATCGTTCTCCAACCTGTAAAAGCTAATGGTACATCAAATTCTACTTGTTTTGCACCATTTTTTTCAAATGAAATTGTGATTTTTCCATTTTGAGATTTTTCATTATAGATGGCCATCTGTAATGTAGGACTTGACGGAAAAAATAATCCATACTCTAATGGACTTTCTTCTGCGGTCAATATTTTAAAATTTGAAGTTCCTATCGAGCTTTTTCCTTTCCATTCCCATTGCAAAGATGATTTCCCATACTTTTTATGAGAGTCACTTATAGAAATTTTGCCATTAGTAGCTTTATAAGCATTTAAGGCTTGTGCAGTCTCAAAAGATTCTACCGCAGGTTTGTAATCGTTTTGTGAAAATCCGATGCATGATGTTAATAAAAATAATGCTGATAATGCATCTTGCTTCTTAAAATTAAAAATAGAGTAAGTCATAAGGGATTATGTTATGTGATGTTGGGTTTTTTCTAGCCAGTAACTTGAATACAACGGCAATAAAATCTTTGTAGTGTATTGATTACGTTACGTTTGTATTTGTTAAACAATGATTTATCATTTCACGAAAAAATTAAAATCCTTCGATTTTTTAAATATACACATCAATTTTATCATTAACTTTTTTAAAATTAAGATCGTATTTTAATGATAAAAAAAACTTAAAAATTAATAATTTTGATATTATATATAATAGCTGAACAAGATTACGAAAACGTTTTCATATATACAAAATTAAATTTAAAATTTGTGTTCATTTTAAGTGATTTAGAAATTTCATGCTTGAAATTAAAGAAAAATTTATTTTTAATTTAACAAAAAACGGACTAAATAATATTTTAGTCCGTCTTGATTAATTCATAAATAATCTTCATTAAAAAACCTTATTCAACAATTACTTTTGAAGTTGATATGCCACCATCATTTGATTCAATATTTAGAATATAAAGTCCTTTTGCAAAAGCTGTTACATTTATTGACTTTTCAGTTGCATCAGAATAGACAGTTTGTCCAAGTATATTAATTAAACTAACTCTCTTAATTTCAATTTTTGAATCTTTTTTAATGATATTTATTACATTATTTGTAGGATTTGGATAAACTGAAATACCTTGTGATAAAATAGTAGATTTTTTGGAAAGTGTTGGTATTGCATCACCTTCTATTAAATTAGTACCACTATCGCCACCGCGGTTCAAACTAGCGTCAACTGTGTTTCCTGTAATATCCGGTATAGTAGCTTGATTTGCTGGTATTCCCTCAAAGTCAAAAGCAACTAGTAAACCCGCTGTTGTCGCTGCCACAGTAGCTGCTGCATCTGTAACTACTTGGCTATCTGTAAAAGCAGAATTCCATATACGGATATCATCAATATTCATTGTAACACCACCGCCTCCAGTGGCAGAACCACTGAATATAAGATCTTTTGTACTAGACATATTTATAGCAGTTGGTGCATTGGAAGTAACAAGTAGAACTCCGTCATAATAAAGTCGGGATTTACCATCTGTGTCATTTAATACAAGCGCAAAGTGATGCCAATTTCCATCATTTAATGTTGTTGCTATTGCATTGTTGTTATTGTTACCAGTAACAGGAGTCAGTGTTGAGTTTGTTCCACTAGTTGGCGATATAGGTGAAGTATTTGTAGCTATTAATCTGATATCTTTATGGGAATTTGGTGCTGATGTTGGCGCACTTCCAAAGCTAATTCCATACTGTCCAGCAGAGTTAAGAACATACGTGTCATTTTTACTCATAATTTTACCGAAATTAGTAGTGTTTGCTACTGTTGTAGGTATCATTATCTTAAAAGTTATTGTTTTTGATTGTGTTGCAGTAACATCGATTAAATCATTATCAGGAATAATAAGACGTGCCCCTGAAGCTGTATTATCTGATTTAGTATGCACAATTTTTAAATAATGATTTTGAGCTTGTGTTGTTGCTGTCAAACCAGCAATTGCTAAAAGCATAAAAGTAATTTTCTTCATAGTTTTTGATTTTTAAAGTTAAATTGTTTTTGTTAAGTAATTATTTTTTAAATGAAGCTTTATCAATTTTTACAAATATGCCATTGACTTTTTAGTTGTCTATTGCTACTACTCTAGCTACGTTGTATACTGCAGTAAAGAATTTACTAGTTCCATCTGTTCATGCTTAACGAACTGCAATTTGGTATACCGTATCTGATGGCTGAAAAATCTAGGAAAAATTTATTTTTTAATTACTATTTTTCTTGTAACTACTTTGTTATCTTCAAATTGTAATTTTAATAAATAAACACCATCACTTAAATTAGAGACATCTATTTGATTATTTCTAATTTTAAAATTTCCTAGATTTTGTCCTAGAATAGAAATTATAGATGCGTTTTTTATAGCCACTGCTTCTAATCCACTTATTGTAACAATATCACTAACTGGATTTGGATACACTAGTATAGCTGATTTTTCAAACTCTTGGCTGCTCAACGCTGCATTGGTTAATGCAACTTCTTTTGCTAATCCATCCACTAATGTGAATTCAATTGTAGTTTGATTTGTATTAGAAGGTAGTACTGCTACACCTGGATAAGTGCCATTTAATGTCCATTCTCCTTGCAATGTTACTTGTCTTGTCACAGCAATAGATGGAGTTCTAGCTTGCGAAGTAAATCCAATATCTGGATTATTAATTGATAAAAGTAAAGTGCCGTTTGGTTGATCTAATTGTGTCATTACTAAGCAAGATCCACTCACTCCTGTAATAAAATCGTAAGTCAAATTGCTTGCAGCAGTAAAGATTGCATAACCCCAAATCTTCTTAGCAATATGCTCCACGATATGAGCATTGCTATTTTGTTGACGAACAATATACGGTTTGTTTGCATTTTGGATAGCCATATCTAAAGCTTGCATTTCTGAGGCACTGCTATTAGGTTTTAGCACATATTCGTAGCTCTTATTAGATGGATTTGTACCATGATTAATATAACCTGTGTAATAAGTGTTGATAGGATTAGTTGGAGTAGTCAATGTTACTGGCCATGTCTGATTTTGATTTGGGGTTTGTTGTGCTTCTTTTTTAACAACAAGATTATCGTTTCCAGAAACTAGGTAAAATCCTGTTCCGTAATTGCTAAGAATCCAATTGTTCGCGGTTGTCCCTGCATAAGTTGATGTTCCTGATGTTTGCGTTGTTCCATTTACATTTACACCGATTCCTTTGTTATCTAATCTTTGAAATAAAGTAGTGACTGTTTCATTAGCAGTATCATTATTTGAAATTCCAGAACCCAAACACACAATTATATCATCAAAGAAAAAATTAGATTTTTTAAAAGTAAAGCTACTATTATGTTTTTCGGGACCATAAATATTAGAAAATCCTTGCCCTGTTTTTTCTTGAAAATCCATTGCAAACATGCCAAAAGTCCCATGAATGCTAGACAAAAGCGCACTATTTTTATTTTTTAAAGTTAGTGAACCTACAAATCTTTTTTGTTGTAACTCGTCTAATCGTCCTCTTTCTGTGTGTAAATCCGCCCATGGTAATCTGATTACAGTAGTTCCAGGATTAAAATTCCAATCCCATGATGAATTTGAAGTATTAAGTGTTAAATCATATCCGTTTCCAGATGCTCTATCGCCTGGATATATAACTTCTAGAGCGCCATAACTTTGATAGCGACCATATCTATTTTGACCTATATAAGCTTCTGCTCCCCACATATTATTGGTAAATCCTTTATTAAATACGAGGGTTTTAGTGTTTTCATATCTATAAACGCCTGCTACTGCATGGTTAAATTGGAAAAAACCACCAGCAAATGGGGTCACAGTGCTGGAATTGAACTGTGTGTCTATACCATATATTCTATTATACATACCTGCTAAAAGTGGGTCAGCAGTTGATAATTGCAAAATGCTTCCCCCTACTATTGCTAATCTTTTAAGAGAAGCTTGAGATAAAGTATTAGTTCTACTCTGTGGGTTCCTACCTGCGGTTGATAAAGCCTGAGTCCCTGTACGTTGAGTCCCTGTAGGCCCACCACTAAAATTGTAATCATTAGACTGTATAAATTGTGCGTAAAAGGCATCTCGAAAAACTTTATAATTCGGTTCCTCTACTTGGAAATCTGTCCCAGTTAAGTAGGATAGGATATCAGCTGCTGTGTTAAAAGAATACATATAATTATTATAGGCAACCCAATGGTGAAAGCCCGTTCCATCAGGTTTAATACCATCTGTTGTTCCCACAGTATAAGAAAAATATCGATTCATATATCTCTTATAAGCTCGCATATATCTATAACGTTCCTCAGGAGTATCTTGCCATAAGCTGTAAGCTAACAAAACGTCGCCTATGTTATAAACCACATCTGTAATTATAGCACCATTGGCTTCTTGATATGCAGAGTCATACACTGGAGCCCAGAAATGCTCAAATTGAACGGAATGTTGGTACAATGTATATGAAAATAAATTTTTTACTACAGGGTCTAAAAAATCTTTAAGTAGTATAGCGGGTCTTGCAAAATCTTCATAATCATATAATTGAATGTCTACAGGAATGCTTCCTGAGCAAAATTGTTTTGCAATCCACCATATTGTATTATTGGCCATTGTCTTTGTAGTTGCATCTGCAGGATTGGCCTTTAGTTGTTGTGCAAAAGTTTTTAAGAATGTTAAACCTTGAAAATTAGTTTGAGTGTTTCCGTTAATAACTCCAGCTGTGACGGTTATACCTAAATTATTATAGGCCGTTACTGCACTATTTAATGCGCTCGTTGAAGGTGCAGTGCTCCCCAAATACAGAGTAGAAAACTTGTTTACAGCACTTATGATTTGAGCCTCTATATTAGTATTTGAAGGCAGTAATGGTAGATCTTTGCTTATTGAGAATGGACAAGATTCTCCTAAACTTAACGAAACAAAATTTCCATTTAAGCTTAAATTATCAATGGCAAATACTCTGGAAGTGTTGCCATCAGGATCTGTCCTTATATAACGAACTTGCAATACATCTCCTAAATCATTTGCTGTTGGATTATAACTGAGGACAGTGTTAACTGGAACTTTATCATTAGTACCAAACTTTATATCTGATGGAGTTTTAGCAAGTATTTTATTATCAGTTAAATTGTATAATTCTACTTTTAAATTAATATAGGAAGCTCTTTGATTGTAAGTATTGGTGCTAATTGATATTGTTTGCCCAATTTGCATCGTTCCATCAAATGTATAGGATGCACCTTGACCAATAACAGCTGATTTGCCAATAATTGCTAATGCGCCATCTCCAACTCCGTCTCCATTGTTAATATCATCTGTAACTATAACTAAGTTGACATTACCAATAGGGTTCCAACTACCCGATGAGCTTATTTGCGCATAAGCGGAATATTGAAGGCTAATTAATAAAAGAAATAAAATAGAGTAAAGTTTTATTTTCATAATCAAAGTGATATTTAACATTGTTTTTTAACATTTAAATTCAATTAAATGAATTTTAAAGAACAAATATATGAAAACGTTATTATAAACCAAGAGAATTATTAAATAAATGTGTTCGAGGACAAATATTTATTTTTTTATCAGTTTATTTTAATTGATTGATTAATAGGAGTGAAGATTAATTTTAATAGAAAATATATTGTGCTTGTTGCTAAAGAAGTGATAATATTGATACAGTAGCGAAGTTTTAAAAATCCATTGCTTATTCTCCATAAAAAATACTATAGAAGATAGAAAACAGTATTTAAAACAACATTTTACGGTATAAACACCTAATTACTATAATCTAAAATCGATTTCTATTATGTTTTTTTTTCGAGGAATTCAGTTCTATATAATGAAATTATATATTCACTCTTAAGTATTGAAATAAGATATGATAATAAATGTATTTGTGCATATAAATATCGTTATACTACAAATGAGAAGTAATCTTGATGTGATTATAAATTAGGAAGGATGTTGCAAATAAAAATAATGATCTATAAATAGTTAGTTAAAAATATGACTTATACTTAAAGGTACAAGCGGGTAATTTTTATCCGCTTAATAATACAATCTAAAATCTAGCAATTTACAAAGCGCATAAAATTTCTGATGCAGCTCTTCCACAATTTCAACGAGGTTGTCTTGATCTTGGCATAAGCTAAAAAACACTTTATCTAAATGGATACTGCTAAAATTATTAAAAGCAGCACCGTAACCTGAAATTGCTCTTGCTCCAGTTACATCAATAAAATACTGTGCTTCGTCATTACTTAAATCCAATACTTTTTCATTGGCAAAGTGAACAATTTTGCCTTTTAGTTTCCCTTCAAAAAGTTCTGCGATTTCCTCTAAACTGTAATAGTAATCATGAATACAAATTGTATTGTCTTGCCCCTGCATCACTAAATAAATAATTTCATAATCTTTAAAATTATGATCATCATAAAGCAATGCACCTAAACTTTCTTCAAGTCCTTCAATAGTATCACAAGTTTTGTATATACTTGATATATCATAATCCAAAGCTAATTGTTCTAAATGCTTTACTACTTCTGTATTATTTTGAATTTCTGCATCAGGAACGGCCTCTAAGCAAAAAATAAATTTATCCTGATCCATTGATATTTTTTAAAAAATGTGATGAACAAAAATAGTTTTTTATGATGGAAATATTTAAATATTCACATAGTTTAACAGCTGTTTTTATAAAGAAGAAGTATATTTTAGCAGCTTTTAATGTTGGGAGAGAGTTATTTTTAATTAGTATTATTGTTTTAAATTAATAGCTATAACCTTTTTGTAAGAATGAAAAAGAACTTTTTCATTTTTTAGAACTACCCATTTTTCGGCTTCTCAATACTCCGAAAGCTTTCGGGATTGTCCACGTTATTTCCTCTTTATTCATAATACTGCTAGCCAAAAACACGCTAGGTGACGCAATACAGCTATCAACTAAGTAATCATCTAGATAAAATTCTATTAATGAAAAGCACGATCAAAGAACAATCAATCAATTGTTTTTAAATAAAAACGTATAGATAAATTATACCACGAACCATTTAAAATTATCTTTCATATTATTCTTTGCAGATATTTTTAAATCAGTATCTAAATAATTTTCTTAATAACCCTTAACTTATGGGTATGCTTATTAGTCTCGGCATTGAAGATACCGAGATGATCTAATCGGTCGATTCTTATTTTACCGCTGGCGTGAATAATATAATTATCATCCATAATAATTCCAACATGTATAATGTTTCCTTCATCATTATCAAAAAAGGCCAAATCACCAGCTTCACTTTCTTCAATAAAACTCAGCGCTTCTCCTTGCGTGGATTGCTGCGAGGCGTCGCGAAGTAATTTATAGCCATTTAATTTGTAAACCATTTGGGTAAACCCAGAACAATCAATGCCAAAAGGCGTTTTTCCACCCCATAAATAAGGCGCATTCGAATACATAAATGCTGTAGTTATTAAAGATGATTTGTTTTTTATACCAATCGCTTTTGTGCCTTCAAATTCAAAATTAGCAGTGTTAATGTCGGAGTGGTTTAAAAACGACAAACAAGAGCCGAGAGGAATAGGAATCAAAAGATTTGATGGAGTGGTAATGTATTCAATCAAATCAGCATTTAAAACAATAGCTTCTGAAGATAATTGGTTATAGCTCACTTCAGAGATTAGCTGTAATTGTTTAAAATCGATCCATCCTTGATAACCATCAAACTGCATTTTAATGTAGGTCCACTGCTTGAGCTGCTCCACAATTTCAAAATGTTCACCAAATAAAACTTGAGAGACAATTTCACTTCTATCACTAGGTTCAGACCGAAGAGGTATCATTGCTAGATTACATATTCCAAACATTTATATACAATTAGAGGTTAATAATTATGGGTTATACGTTGTAAAATGTATAACCCATAAAGTATAATTATTTAAAGTCTTTCGATTACAATTGCCGAAGCACCACCTCCACCATTACAAATGGCAGCAGCACCGATTTTAGCATTATTTTGTTCCAAAACATTAAGTAAGGTAACAATAATACGAACTCCAGAACAACCCAGCGGATGCCCTAAAGAAACTGCTCCGCCGTTTACATTGACTTTATCATTATCCAAACCTAAAATTTTAGTATTTGCCAATCCAACTACTGCAAATGCTTCGTTAAACTCAAAATATTCTACCTCATCAATATTTATTCCTGCTTTGTCTAATGCTTTTGGTAACGCTTTAGCTGGGCTTGTGGTAAACCATTTTGGTTCTTGGGCCGCGTCAGCATATCCTTTTATATATGCTAGTGGTTTTAATCCCAATGAAATCGCTTTTTCTTCACTCATCAAGATTACTGCAGCGGCACCATCATTTATGGTAGAAGCATTAGCTGCAGTCACCGTTCCGTCTTTTGTAAATACTGGATTTAATGTGGGTATTTTTTCAAGTTTTACATTGGTAAATTCCTCGTCTCGGGTTACCATAATTGGATCCCCTTTTCTTTGTGGAACAGCAACAGGAACAATTTCATTATCAAATTTCCCTTCATTCCAAGCATTTGCACTTCTTTGATAAGATTGTATTGCGTAATTGTCTTGATCTTCACGGCTAAATTGATATTCAGTAGCACATAAATCAGCGCAAACTCCCATTGCGTTGTTGTCATAGGCATCTACTAATCCATCTTTTTGCATGCCATCGATCATTGTAGCGGGGCCAAATTTTGTCCCATTTCTTAAGTTAAGGTAATGCGGAATCAAACTCATATTTTCCATTCCACCTGCAACTACAATTTCGGCATCACCACACTGAATGGCTTGTGCGCCTAACATTACTGCTTTCATTCCTGAAGCACACACTTTATTAATAGTGGTGCAGGCCACTGCATCACTTAATCCTGCAAATATAGCGGCTTGACGAGCGGGAGCTTGGCCTGTACCAGCCTGAACGACATTGCCCATAAATACTTCATCAATTAGATTTGGATCTAAATTTATTTTGTCCAAAGCACCTTTTATAGCTGCTGCACCTAGATGTGGTGCAGTAACTGTTGATAATCCCCCCATAAAACTTCCGATAGGTGTTCTAACGGCAGATACGATAACAACTCTTTTATTCATAACTATGATTCTGTTAGTTTATCTAGCAAATTTAAACTTTTTTAGGCAAATTCACATTTTGGCGGTAGGATAATCATTTTTATATTTATTTAATTGTATTTGTTTGATTGTGAAGTGTTTTTATCAGCTAGCCGAAAAAGAATAAAAAAAATCTTAAAAATAGTTGTGTGTAACGTAAAGAAGTCCTAAGTTTGCAACCGCAAAACAAGACACGTTTCTTTGAGCTTGGAGGGGTGCCAGAGTGGTAATGGAGCAGTTTGCTAAACTGTCACCGAGTAATCGGTGCCAGGGTTCGAGTCCCTGTCCCTCCGCTTTATTATTTAGTTTTTCGGGGTGTAGCGTAGCTCGGTTATCGCGCCTGCTTTGGGAGCAGGAGGCCGCAGGTTCGAATCCTGCCACCCCGACTTTTTTACAACAGTAATGGAGGCATAGCTCAGCTGGATAGAGCACCTGCCTTCTAAGCAGGCGGTCGAAGGTTCGAATCCTTCTGCCTTCACAAAAACCCACTGTTTACAGTGGGTTTTTTATTTAAAAACATTTCGAAAACACTGGTTTATCATGAAGAATTTGACACAAAATCCTTAGCATATAAAAGAGAATTGGAGGTTAAGAAATGGAAAAGCAGAAAAAGGCTTGAAAAAATGATTGAAGAATCAAACAAATAGCCAGTTGGATATAGCATCCCGATTTTTAATCGGGACGGTCGAAGGTTCGAATTCTTCTGCCTTCACAAAAACCCACTGTTTACAGTGGGTTTTTTGGTTTAATACATATCGAAAAAGCTATGAATTATTTCTACATTTTATATTCAGCAGCACTAAATCAATATTACATTGGTCATACTTCCGAAAGTTTACAAGAGCGCTTGCGTAAACATTTATCTAATCATGCTGGATTTACTTCAAAGTCAAAAGATTGGATAATAGTTTATCATGAAGAATTTGACACAAAATCCTTAGCATATAAAAGAGAATTGGAGGTTAAGAAATGGAAAAGCAGAAAAAGGCTTGAAAAAATGATTCAAGAATCAAACAAATAGCCAAATGGATATAGCATCCCGATTTTTAATCGGGACGGTCGAAGGTTCGAATTCTTCTGCCTTCACAAAAACCCACTGTTTACAGTGGGTTTTTTGGTTTAATACATATCGAAAAAGCTATGAATTATTTCTACATTTTATATTCAGCAGCACTAAATCAATATTACATTGGTCATACTTCCGAAAGTTTGCAAGAGCGCTTGCGTAAACATTTATCTAATCATGCTGGATTTACTTCAAAGTCAAAAGATTGGGTAATAGTTTACCATGAAGAATTTGACACAAAATCCTTAGCATATAAAAGAGAATTGGAGGTTAAAAAATGGAAAAGCAGAAAAAGGCTTGAAAAAATGATTCAAGAATCAAACCATTAGCCAGTTGCATATAGCATCCCGATTTTTAATCGGGGCGGTCGAAGGTTCGAATCCTTCTGCCTTCACAAAAACCCACTGATCACAGTGGGTTTTTTGGTTAAAAACATTTCGAAAACGCTGGTTTACCATGAAGAATTTGACACAAAATCCTTAGCATATAAAAGAGAATTGGAGGTTAAAAAATGGAAAAGCAGAAAAAGGCTTGAAAAAATGATTCAAGAATCAAACAAATAGGCAGTTGGATATAGCATCCCGATTGTTAATCGGGACGGTCGAAGGTTCGAATCCTTCTGCCTTCACAAAAACCCACTGTTCGCAGTGGGTTTTTTGGTTTTACTACTTTTTAATGCGCACATTTACAGTCCCAAAACAACATCGTTATTTCTAAAGTGCAAAAAATACGCAAATCAACAGTCAGCATTTATTCCTTCAGCCTAAAAAAGTTCCACAAATAAAACTTCTTTGCCTTTTAACGTACGTATAAACTTTATTTTTTCAATATCTTAGCAAAGTAAATTTCTTGCATATTGGGAATTCAGAAATGCTTTTTAGTCGCAACTAATTTACAATTAACATAGTAGAAAGAAATAATTATAGTAGGTAAAGCAATTTTAGCTACTGACATAAATTTTGAATCAACACATTTAATGGCAGCCGAACAAAAACAAAAATTAGAACACCAACTCTGGAACATCGCAAACACCCTACGTGGTAAAATGGATGCCGACGATTTTAGAGATTACATATTAGGTTTTATTTTCTACAAATACCTGAGTACCAAGATGGATTTGTATGCCAACCAAATACTACAACCGGACGGATTAACTTTTGCGGACATTATCGGCCATGTTGACGAGGCTTTGCTACTACAGGAAGTAAAACAACTCGCTATTGATAAACTGGGCTTTTTCTTAGAACCTTCCGAGCTGTTTTCTGAATTGGCGCATAGAGGAAATGCCGGTGGAAAAAATAATTTCATCTTAGGAGATCTAGCTAAAGTGCTCACTCACATTGAGCAAAGCACCATGGGATCAGAAAGCGAAGAAGATTTTGGAAACTTGTTTTCGGATCTGGATTTAACTTCGCACAAACTCGGAAAATCCGAGAGTGATAAAAACGAATTGATTGTAAAAGTACTTACCCATTTAGATGAAATTGATTTTGATTTAGAAAACACAGATAGCGATGTCCTTGGCGATGCTTACGAATACCTTATTGGACAATTTGCTAGTGGAGCTGGTAAAAAAGCGGGAGAATTTTATACGCCTCAACAAGTGAGTAGCGTTCTGGCACAACTCGTAACCGTGGGTAAAGACAAACTAAAAAGTGTGTATGATCCTACTTGTGGTTCGGGTTCTTTATTGTTGCGTGTTGCCAAAGAAGTTAAAGACGTTAGTGCTTTTTACGGCCAAGAAATGAATCCTACGACCTACAACTTATGTCGTATGAACATGATTATGCATGATGTTCATTACAAACGTTTTGACATCAAGAATGAAGACACCTTAGAACGGCCGCAACACATTGACCAGCGTTTTGAAGCCATTGTGGCCAACCCACCTTTCTCGGCCAACTGGAGCGCAAGCCCATTATTTATGACTGATGAGCGTTTCTCGGCCTACGGAAAACTAGCACCAAGTTCCAAAGCTGATTTTGCTTTTGTGCAACACATGGTACACCAGCTAGACGATAACGGAACTATGGCGATCGTACTGCCACACGGCGTTTTGTTTCGTGGCGGTGCCGAAGGTCACATTCGTAAATATTTGATTGAAGATAAAAATTATCTCGATGCCGTGATTGGTTTACCAGCGAATATTTTTTATGGAACCTCAATACCAACGTGTATTTTGGTGTTGAAAAAAACAAGACAAAACCCAAAAGACGTTTTGTTTATTGATGCCAGCCAACATTTTGATAAGGTAAAAACCCAGAACGTTTTGCTAGACGAACACATTCACAAAATCATAAATACTTACAGCAACCGCCTCGAAGAAGATAAATACAGCCGAATTGCAACTCTAGATTTCATGTTGTCTCAGGATTACAACCTGAATATTCCTCGTTATGTAGATACGTTTGAAGCCGAAGACAGTATTGATATTAATGCTATTGCAAATGAAATAAAAGCATTGGATATTCAAATTGAAGAGACTGACAAAGCGATTGCGATTTTTTGTGCCGAATTAGGAATTGAAATGCCTTTTTAGATAGTAAAACATAAAAGAAGAACAAGAAATTATTATTTATAATACAGAATACGGTAAAGCATCAGTAGCTTTTTTTGCTAAAAAAGGAGATGTCTGGATGAATCAAATTCAATTAACGGAACTTTTTGACACGGCTGAACAAAATATAAGTTGACATAGTATAAACATCCTGAAAGAAAAGGAATTAGAAGCAATTTCAGTTGGCAAGGATTACTTGACAACTGCAGCGGGTAAAACGAAATACAGTACTGCATTTTTAAACTGACCTAAGATGGAAAAACAAAATAAAATTCAACTTTTTGAAGATACTAAAGTCCGTACCTGTTGGGATAACGCTGAAGAAAAATGGTATATTTCTATTATTGATGTAATAGAAATTTTGACTAATAGTGAGCGACCAAGAAAATATTGGAGTGATTTAAAATCAAAACTAACTAAAGAAGGAAGTGAACTGTCCGAAAAAATCGGACAGTTGAAAATGCAAGCTCCAGATGGCAAATTGCGAATGACCGATGTTGCAGATACCGAACAACTTTTTAGGTTAATTCAATCTATTCCTTCCCCAAAAGCAGAGCCTTTTAAATTATGGTTAGCACAAATTGCTAGTGAACGATTAGATGAAATGCAAGATCCCGAAATCACTATTGACAGAGCATTAGCACAATATTTAGAATTAGGCTATTCTGAAAACTGGATTAACCAACGCCTAAAAAGTATTGAAATTCGCAAAGAGTTGACCGACGAATGGAAAAGTATAGGACTAAAGGAGGGACAGCAATTTGCTACACTTACAGATATAATTACCAAAGCTTGGGCTGGAAAAACTACTAAAGAATATAAAGTATTAAAAGGTCTAAAGAAAGAAAACCTGCGAGACAACATGACCAATACAGAATTGATTCTAAACATGCTTGCCGAAGTTTCTACTAAGGATATTTCGCAGGCGGTAAACCCAAAAGGTTTTGCCGAAAGTAAAAAAGTAGCACAACAAGGTGGTAATGTTGCTAAAGTTGCTATGAAAGAACTAGAAGCAAAAACAGGTAAAAAAATAGTAACCAGTACAAACGCTAAATCGTTCTTAGAACCTAAAAACCCAAAAAAATAACCATGGAAAAACTACTACCACAATTAAGATTTCCGGAGTTTAAAGGGGAATGGGAGCATGAGAAATTAAGTAAATTTTCTACATTCAATCCTAAGAATAATTCACTTCCTATTTCTTTTGTTTATATAGATTTGGAAAGTGTAACAAATGGTCTATTAGTAAAAGAAAATATTATAAATAAAGATGTAGCCCCGAGCAGAGCTCAAAGAATTTTGGTTAAAGAAGACATTCTTTTCCAAACTGTAAGGCCATATCAACAAAATAATTTATTTTTTAATAAAGACGGCGATTATGTGGCATCCACTGGTTATGCTCAAATTAGAACGAAAAATGACAGACAATTTTTATTTCAATTTTTGCATACTGAAAAGTTTGTTGCTGAAGTAATGCTAAGGTGTACTGGTACAAGTTATCCAGCAATTAATTCGGCAGCTCTCTCGGAAATAGGAATATCTTTTCCCTCCCTTCCCGAGCAAACCAAAATAGCCACATTCCTAATCGCAGTAGATGAAAAACTATCCGCCTTAAAACAAAAGAAAATCCTTTTGGAGCAATACAAAAAAGGTGTGATGCAGAAAATATTCTCTCAAGAACTGAGGTTTAAGGATGATACTTCGACTTCGCTCGGTACAGGTTCAGGGAATGATTTTGCGGATTGGGAGGAGAAGAAGTTGGGGGAATTAGGAAAATTTTCTGCTGGAGGCGATTTAATAAAATTAGATTATGAGAAAGAAAAGAGCGGAAAATATATTTATCCAATTTATGCTAACGGAGCTGGCGAGGGAATTTATGGTTATGCAACAACCTTTCAGTATCAAGCAAATTGTGTTACAGTGAGTGGTAGAGGTAACTTAGGATTTGCTAATGTTCGTAAAGAAAACTTCAATGCGATTGTCCGTCTAATTGTTATAATTCCTAAACAAGAAGTTATTTCAAAATTTTTAGAAGAAGCAATTAACAATGTCAATTTCGCAATTGAAAGCACAGGTGTTCCGCAATTAACAGTCCCACAAATTTCAGCTTATAAAATTTTTATTCCTTGTATAAAAGAACAAACCAAAATCGCCAATTTTCTTTCGGCAATCGATGAAAAAATCAATCATTGCCAAGGACAAATAGAAAAGGCTACGATTTGGAAAAAGGGGTTGTTGCAGCAAATGTTTGTGTGATAGGTAGAGACGCCGATTTATCGCGTCTCTCTCGATGTGAGCAACAAAATTTGCAGTAAAATTTGTGACAAAAGTGGCTATAAAAAGAAAATTAACATTGAAGTCAATGGGAATAAATGATGGATTTTTGCTTATTTAATATAAGGAAGGCGAAATTTGAAATGAAAATTTTAGATTTGAT